>NZ_JBSVXD010000156.1:0-13933 GCF_054070755.1 Pseudomonas sp. SDO5591_S426
AACAGTATTGCAGAAATGGGGGTATCCATAGATGTGGGAGCGGGCTTGCCCGCGATGACGGCGGCACATACAACATAGATCTCCCACAACGAATGTGGTGCCCCAGCCCCGTCAGAGACTTTTTTTGAACCCGTGTCGAATTCGCATCCCATCAAACGACTACAACTGAAATCTTCAAATCCATCGGAGACATCACCATGCGCTTCATGATCATTGTAAAGGCCAGCCAGGATTCCGAAGCCGGCATCATGCCCAGCGAAGAACTGCTCACAGCCATGGGCAACTACAACGAAGAACTGGCCAAGGCCGGCATCCTCCTCGCCGGCGAAGGCCTGCAACCGAGCAGCAAAGGCGCCCGCGTGCGCTTTTCCGGCGATAAACGCACGGTAATAGACGGCCCGTTCGCCGAAACCAAGGAACTGATCGCCGGTTACTGGTTGTGGCAGGTGAATTCGAAAGAAGAAGCCATCGAATGGCTCAAACGCTGTCCCAACCCGATGCCAGGCACTGAAGCTGAAATCGAGATCCGTCAGGTGTTCGAGCTGGATGATTTCGGGGCGGAGCTGACACCGGAATTGCGTGAGCAGGAGGAACGGGTGTTTGGGCTGAAGAACAAGTGCTGAATACTTCCTTCAAGGAAGCCATACGTTGATCACGCGATCACGTCCTGGACTTTCTATTCGTCCATGGACGTGGTCGTACGCTCGACGTTCACCCGTTAAGCCGGGTATTCCTGTCGATTTCGAAGCATGACGTAAACGGGGTTCAGTCGCGCCTCAGCAGGAAAGACCACGATGTAGTCGTCAAAATGAGCACCTTTGTTATCACTCAAGGGTTCAAGTATTGGCACGGGTGGTGATTGAATAAAGCTCAAACGATTCGATTGTGCCGGGTCTCGGAGTTGACTGTTTCCAAGAGAAGGCGCATTGGACCAACAGATCGTAACCGGCGCAGTGCCATCAGCGGTAAAACTGAACGATTGTGCGCCTTGTTCTTGGCGTGCCAACTTCACCGGCACCTTGAGTGTTGAATTACTTGCCTGAGACGCAGCGACATAGACCTGCGACATTGACTTGACGCCCTCTATCCCCAAGAGCTGAGAGCCTGGTGCGACCGTAACAACTGTGGAGCCCATCCTGAACGGAACATCCACTTCAGCCCCGCTTTGCGCGAGGCTTTGCCAAGCCTCACCCTCGATAGGCATCAACTCGGACAATGGAACGCTAAGGCCAAAGACCTGGGTATCTGCACGACTGGAAAATCCGAAGTTCAGAACAGGCGCGCGCTCGATTGTTTTCCGTGAAGTACCGGAAGCGTCCTGCCATGTAAATTCAGCCACCGCCGAGCGGAGGGATTTTTGCAGTTCAACCTGTTGCAAAAACTCCAGCGCCGAGGGTTCACCCTGTAGCAACACGGCAGGACGATTGTCGATAAAGTCCAATATCCCGTTGATCACGAAAGCCACATGAGCCGGACCGAGTTTTGCAAGCTGACGTGAACTGATCAATTGTTCCTGCGCAATGTTCAACAATGATTCAGCCTCTTCATTAACCCTTTGATGACGCGGATTAATAACCGTCAACCGCGCAAGGTACTGATTGTAAGTTGCGTTGATCTGATACGCGATGCTCTGCCACTGTCCCTGATCAGTCCGAGCAAACCTCAAACTGCTCTGTACGCTACGTTTAACGCTCTCAATGCGCCACTTCCAGAACGCGAATTTTCTGATGGTATTAAGCGCTTCACGCTGAGTTCGTTCGAGCGTGCGGATGCTCGATTCCTGAGAAGAGATATCCAATTGGGCACCTGCCTCACTTCGCAAGTGCGAAGTACTCTGCTCAAACGCTGCAAACGCAGTTTCAACCGCCTGATCCGAGACAGCCACATCTGCAGCAATCCTTTGCACTTCGGCGTAGCCTCGGGTGATAGGGCTCATCGGTAGCGATGGAGACAGTACGGGCAAGGCCTCTTCCTTGAACGCAGCGATACCTTGTTTTTGATGCCAGCCCCTGACAAGTTGTACAACTCCCGCTGCGCTGTTGGAACTGAACCTGTCGTCCGGATAAAACAACAAATCCGCCCCTTGGGGGTGACCGACGATCCGGTCGAAATGGTTGATCAACTCATCATGGTCCTGTTTGGGCAAATCGACTGCCCAGATTTTGTTGACCAGTGTCTGAAATTCCGATGCGGTGTATTCCTTGAGTGATGCTTTAAGTTCCATCCTTGATTACTTCCTGTGTTTTTTGACGAACGTCTGAAGACAATGGCATCTGCTCATACAAATATGTACAGATGCCATTCAAATGGCTAACGCGAGCTATTCGGACTTCAAGCCGGACTTATTATTAGCTGCGCGCCAGTCCTTAACTGCCTTCAGCAACTCCTCCGGAGTGCTACTATCGAAACCATGAATTCCCTCCGGGTGCTCCGTAATAGCCTCAAAATGCAAGATACCTTTGACTACAAAAGAATCAAACGCATCATCAGACAAATCGTTACGCTCTTTATAAATAGCGTTCAGTAAATCAAAAAACTCTGCCTCTGTGTAGTCTTCAAATTTCTCTTTAAAATTCATTATCAGTTCTCTTTTCCATGAAGCTTAATATGCCGCTTTGGCGTCATCACAACCATATTATCCATATCGTAAACTGCGCCCCCTTGTGCCACTTCTTCGAGATGATGTATTTCGAATTTAACTCGTCCTCCATTCCTATCTGGCAATAATGCGATAGGAGCTTTCCCACGCCTCATCAAGTGTAAATCGAACGGCAAAAATTGAGCCTTCAATACTGGGTCCGCTTCTACTGCCTTCCAAAAGGCACGCCTAAACCCATGAAAATTGCGAAATTCCTGCGACCGTAATTGATCCGCAATTTGCGAAGGAATAGGTGCCCCCAGCCCTCGTGCAGCTTCACCCAACCATAACCCCGAAACCGCTTTACCTAAACCGGACCCCACCCCCGGATCATCCCGCCGATCACGAAACAGAGCATCCGGCGAAGGCAGTTCCATATCCCCCGGATACCCAGGAATACTCGCACCTATCTCCCCTTCGTCAACAGCCGGAAACGTCTCGTTTGGCGGTAGGACGGGGATGGCCGGGCTGCCGGGATAAACCAACGGATCGATTGGCGTGATCGGCGATGTCGTCGAACCAAGCTGCTCACTGCCCGGCGGCACCAACGGCTTCCATGTGCTGGCAGGCGGAATCGGCCACGGCACAACCGCAGGCGCGACTCCAATCCAACCTTCGGCACTGTTCGGCACCTTGATGCTGATTTGGTCGAGATTGAAAGGATCGGTCCAGAACTCCGGACGTTCTTGATACCGCAGTTCGAACTCGCGGTTTTCACCGACCCATGTGCTTTTCGGCGCATAAGGGGCAAAACCTTGTTCAATGCGTTTTTTATTCAACTCATCGAACGGCAATACAAGTTCGCGATGCTCTCCCAGCGTTCGCCAGAGCGCTTCGTCGAAGGCCTCGAACGAATTGAATTCCCGACCCCGGAACTGTTCACCGATTAGCGCCGGAATGGCGGCACCCACAGGCTGAGTAGCCGAACTCCACCAGTCTTTGGTCCCTTGCTGACCTGTGCCCGTGACGACTCCCGTCCCCATGGGTGGAACGCCGAAAGACAGGTAAATCGGCTCAAGACCAGGAACGCAAACGATGCAATCCTGAATGCGCCAATCGACACCGGCCGGTATGCCTTGAACCTGTGGTTGCGTGACGGCCAAGGGCGTCTGGTTGGGCAGCTGCGCTTGAGGTGCAGTGTCCGGCGTGAACTCCACATAACGGGTTGGGGAACCGGGGATTTCAGCGGTGTATGCACCGGTTAGCGGATCCAGCGATGCATTCACCACTGGAACCCGCGAATCAATCTCGCCTCCGGTTTTGGTGGCGATGATTGCAGCGCCCTCGTCTGTCGCTAACGGCTTCAGCCGGTACTCCACTTCCGCCGAGCCGCCCGCGTCAGCGATTGTTTGCAACTCTCTACTGTCGTGAAGCTCCAGCGTGTGCGCCGGTACGGCAACAGCATGAAACAAGCGAGCTCGTTGCTCAGGTGTTAGCTCGCCGTTACCCAGCTCGGATGGATAAGCCATTCCTCCGACAAATATCGCAACTTGACCGGCAGTGAGCGTAACCGCTGCTTCGGTCAATAAAACCACCGATCGGGTTACGGCGATTGCCAATGCATCCGCCGCGCCTGCAACCCACGTACTGCCGGCGACAGCAAGGGCTGACATACCAGCCATCGACTGCTTGATCGGAAAACGACAGGTATTGGCATGCTTCACTCGCTCGATGCGCGTATCTGCATCGGCCTGCCGCTTGAAACGAACACGCGCATCGCGTTGCTCGGCGTACTGGCGTTGCCTTTCCCATTGCGCAAGCCTTTCGACCCACTCGGTATGCTCCCTGGTCAGCGCGTTGTTTTTATCGCCGAGAACATTGATCTGTGCCGACAACAATCTGGCTTCGTGTGCCGCGTTATAAGCGCTTTCCCAAATCTGATGACCGCTTGCAAGTGCATCGCCGAACTGCTCCAGTCGAGCCAGATAGTCGGTCGCAGTTCGCAAGAATGGATCATGTCCATCGTATGAGCGCGCAATCCTGTTTTTTTCATTGAGATCTGCGGTTTTGCGGACGCTGAGCCCGTCGATTTGGCTCTTTATTTTGTTGATGGAATAAAGCTGCCAAGGCTCCCCCGAAGCACCAACATCGGGTGGTTTACGCGCCGCCGAAATTTCATGCTCAAGTGATTGCGTGAGTTGTTCAAACCTGACAGCGAAGTTTCGATCGGTCTCAGCTTTAAAAGCGACTTGACGCTGCGCCAACCCTGCGAGCAGTTGCTGCCGCGTCTGGATACGGGCCGTCTCCAAATCTTGTTGAGCTTTTGCTGCGGCTTGTGCCTTCTCCCTTGCCTCCTTTTCCTTTCGCTCCAGATTGGCCTGTTTCCTGAGGGCTATGGTCTTTGCACTCGGGCCACCGAAATTGCCCGAAGCACCGACCCGATTCCCCCCACCACCACCATGTCCACCACCCGAACCACCGCCGGAGGCCGGCGGTCCAGGCCTGATCACTACGTCACCTGTTGATCCATCGTTCAATGTGTTTTGTGCCATACAGTCTCTCCTTGTCTGTAGGGCACAGCATGTCGATGGGATGTAGGTCAGGTGCGGTACATATTTATATGCCTGAGGTATTTATCGCTTTTCGGATTGCAGACACTGACATGCCTGACATCTGGTTTTTGTTAACCTTTTAGTACACAAAACTCGTGAGATTTTGCGCACAAAACCAAAGAATTAATCCTTTCGACTGGCTAAACCGCGGTTAGCTGCTAGCGTCAACCAGACGTGTCCTACAGGCTTGATACCAAAAGAGATTACGTCGTAACGGCCAACAAGTGCCGAGTCATCTAATGAGCCACCAGGGAACCGGGGGAATCATGTTGAAAAAAATGGGGATGGGCGCCGTTGTTCTGGTGAGTTCGCTTGCGCCTTTCATTTTTGCTCAGGCGGACGACGCCGAGACAGCCAACAAAAGCAACAACCCGTTGAACATCGCGCCGGGGATGAGCCTGCAGGATTACTACACCCCGAAGTTCTACGATTCCAATATTCATACCAATGACGTGCTGGTGCGCGGCACGCTGCCGATTGCGCCCAACGACTTCATTGGCGTTCCGCAATTGATACGCGTCACCGCACCGATCAGCACGCGCCCGGACCCGAACAGCGGCTACAGCACCGGCGAAGGTGATCTGAACCTGTTCGATATCTTCCTGCTCAAGACCGAAGGCGTGCAGTTGGGCGTTGGCCCGATGATTACTGCGCCCACTGCCGATCAGGACGAACTCGGCACCGGCAAATGGCAGGCAGGACTGGCTGCCGTAGCGATCGATTCCTCGCCTCGCGGCCTGTTGGGCGCGCTGGTGCAGTACCAGAGTTCCTTTGCCGGCGACCATGACCGGCCTCACGTCGAAAGCGCAACCATGCAGCCTTTTATCATCCATAACCTGGAAAAAGGCTGGTACCTGCGCTCCACCGGGATCTGGACCTTCGACCTGAAGAACGACACCCATTACATCCCCCTCGGTTTGGGTGGCGGCAAGGTGTGGAAATCCGGGTCCAATGTCCTCAACGTCTTTATCGAACCACAGTGGACCGTGGACCACAAAGGCGATGATTTGCCGAAGTTCACGCTGTACGCCGGACTCAACGTCACGTTTGGAAAGTGAGGACATTGCCATGCAGATTGCCATTCGCGCAGCCATCTTCAGCCTGATGACCACGTTCGTCAGTTGCGGTGTTGGCGCTCATGACCTGGATACCCACACGCAACACACCGAACAGCACTCGACGCTTGTCAGCATCACACCCGGGCAATGACGCCAAAGGTTCAATAAGGAAGTTTTATGAGTAATCGCCTGCTGCTCACTACACTCGCGCTTTCCCTGAGCACCAGTGCGTGGGCCGATTTCACCGCTACCCCGGAGCAAGCCCGGAGCATTGCCAAGGAAGCCTATTTGTATGGCTTCCCGGTGGTCGAGATGTACAAGACCCTCTACACCCAGGCCGTGGACAAGAAGAGCCAGAACTTCAAGGCACCGTTCAACCAGATCGGCAATACCGCCAAAGCCTTCACCGCCAAGGACACCGCGTTCGTCACGCCGAATGCCGACACGCCCTACTCTTTCGTCTGGATGGACCTGCGCGCAGAACCGCTGGTACTGACCCTGCCGCCCATCGAAGAGCACCGTTATTACTCGGTGCAGTTGATCGATGCCTACACGCAAAACTTCGCCTACCTGGGCACCCGCAGCACCGGCAACAATGGCGGCCATTTCATGATTGCCGGCCCCAACTGGAAGGGTCGCCAACCACAAAACATCGATCGGCTGCTGCGCAGTGAAAGCAACATTGCCTATGCGCTGTACCGCACGCAGCTGTTCGATGAAAACGACCTGACCAAGGTCAAGCAGATCCAGAAGGGTTACGAGGTCGAAACCCTCAGTCATTACGACGAACACAAGGCGCCGCCTGCCGCACCGAAAGTCGACTGGCCAAAGCCTACGCCGACCATGAGCGACACCCCGGATCTGTTCCGCTACCTGAATTTCATGCTGGCTTTCGCCCCGGCCCAGGACGTGGAAAAAGACCTGCTGGCGCGCTTCAAGACCATCGGCATCGAAGCCGGCAAGCCATTCAACCTGACCAAGCTGAGCGCCGATCAACGCAAGGCGCTGGAGGACGGTATCAGCGACGCCAAGGCAGAATTCGCCGAGTTCAAGAAAACCAGGGTGGATACCCACGAAGTCACCAGCGGCGATTTTTTCGGCACCCGCGATCACCTCAAGGGCAATTACCTGTACCGCTACGCCGGTGCCAACATGGGGATCTTCGGCAACTCCGCCGAAGAGGCCAATTACATTGGCTACTTCGTCGACAAGGACGGCCAACCGGTCGATGCCTCGAAACACGACTACACCCTGCATTTCGACAAGGGCGCCCTGCCCCCGGCCGACGCCTTCTGGTCGCTGACCATGTACGACGGCAAGAACAAGCTGTTGGTGGCCAACCCGCTCAATCGCTACCTGATCAATTCGCGCATGTTGCCCGACCTCAAGCTCGACGCTGACGGTGGGCTGACCCTCTACCTACAAAAGAAAGCGCCGGCCAAGGACTTGCAAAGCAACTGGCTGCCCGCGCCGAGCGGCCCGTTCTACGGCATTTTGCGCCTGTACCTGCCCAAACCGGAAGTCACCAATGGCCAATGGAAAATGCCGTTGCTGACGCCGGTCACCCAACAAAATCAGTAAGCGGAGTCAGTCATGATCAAGCCCTACGTAGTGCGCCCGTTGCTGGCGCTGTGCATGGTCGGCGGCAGCCCGCTGGCGCTGGCGGTTGAAGGCGGGGTCGGCCGGCCGATCACCGGCCAGCAAGTGTTCTCCAATGCCGGGATCGTGCCGCCGGAACCCGGTTGGGTGATGTCCCTGACCAGTATCTGGTATGACGGCGATCTGAAAGGAAATTCACAAGTGCCGATCGTGGGTGCCTTGAGTACCGGGCTGGACATGAAGGTTTCCTACACCATGGCCAACTTCACCCACGTCTGGGACACCGGCAAAGGGCGCTGGAACTACGCGTCGGCGGTCGGCGTGCCGGTGCAGTACACCGACGTTACCGCCAACATCACTGGCCCCCGAGGCAGGACCCTGGGCACGGAAGATACCGGCACTCAATTCGCCGACATGCTGGTGACGCCGATCGCTGCGGGATATCACTTCGACGAAGTCAATCACATCTCGTTTTCCCTGCCGATCTACGTACCGACCGGCGCCTATAACGATAATCGCCTGGCCAACCCCGGGCAGAACACCTACACCTTCATGCCCACCGTGGCCTTCACCCACCTTGACGGCAAAGGCGGCGAACTCACGCTGTCCAGCGGGCTGGAGTTCTACACCGAAAACGACGCCACGGATTATCAGAACGGCGACCTCTTCACCCTCGACGCACTCTGGACCCACGGCTTCGGCAATGGCTGGGCCGCGGGTCTTGCGGCGGGCTACATCCAGCAGATCAATGATGACTCCGGGTCAGGCTCCACCAGCGGTTTTCGCGGGCGCTCGGTGGGCGCCGGCCCGGTGGTGGGCTGGACCGGCAAGTTCGCCGACGCCCAGGCCAATCTGAGTCTGCGCTGGGTGCCGGAGTTCGACACCAAAAACCGTCCGGAAGGCAACGGCATCGCGGTCAACATGACCCTGGCGTTTTTCTAGGAGCTGACATGAGCGCACTCAACGACCTCAACGCCTTGCAAGCGAGTATTGCCGAAGCAGTACTCGGCCAGGATCAGGTGATCCGCCAAATTCTGGTGGGCTTGTTGGCCAACGGCCACTTACTGCTGGAAAGCCTGCCGGGCCTGGCCAAGACCCGCACGGTCAAGGCGCTGGCCAAACACCTGGACGCAAAGATGAGCCGCATCCAGTTCACCCCGGATTTGCTGCCCTCGGACATCACCGGCGCCGAAGTGCTGCATCAGGTCGAAGGCAAAAACGAGATCCGTTTTCAGCCAGGGCCGTTGTTCGGCAACCTGATCCTGGCCGACGAAATCAACCGAGCCCCGGCCAAGGTCCAGGCTGCGCTGCTCGAAGCCATGGAAGAACGGCAGATCACCGTGGCCGGCAACAGCCATGCGTTGCCGGAGCTGTTTATCGTGGTTGCCACGCAAAACCCGATTGAACAGGAAGGCACTTACCCACTGCCGGAAGCGCAGATGGACCGCTTCCTGATGAAGGTGCTGCTCGACTACCCGAGCGCCGAAAACGAAAGCCAGGTGCTGCGCCTGTTGCGCGAAGAAGAACAGGCCCTCGGTGCGAAGACCGCAGCGGTGCAAGGTTTTGCGCTGGCTCAGGACGTGATCTTCGCCGCTCGCCGGGAAGTCAGTGCGGTGCATGTTTCCCCTGCCATCGACCGCTATCTGATCGACCTGATCAACGCCACCCGTCATCCCGCCGATTACGACGCCGACCTCGGCCGCTGGATCAACATCGGCGCCAGCCCGCGCGGCGGCATCGGCCTGGACCGTTGCGCCCGCGCCGATGCATGGTTGCAGGGCCAGGATTTCGTTTCGCCGGACAATGTGCGCGCCGTGGTGCACCCGGTGCTGCGCCATCGTCTGCAACTGAGCTATGACGCGGTGGCCGATGGTGTGAGTGCCGATCAGGTGCTCGACCGCTTGCTCGACAAAGTGGCGATTCCTGCATGAACGCCGACGGGTTGGTCTATGTCTCCCTGGCGCAATTAATGGCCCTGGAGTTCAAGGCCCGTGACCTGAGTTTTGTTGCCCGTCAGCCGCAAGGCAGCATTCTTGCCGGCAACCACGCTTCGCGCTTGCGTGGCCGTGGTTTGAACTTCGACGAGTTGCGCCGCTATCAACCCGGCGATGATTTGCGTCATCTCGACTGGCGCGCATCACTGCGCACCGGTAAACCCGTGGTGCGCACCTTCACCGAAGAACGCGATCGCCCGGCGTTGGTCCTCGTCGATCAGCGCATGAGCATGTTTTTCGGCTCGCAACGCAGCTTCAAATCCGCCCTCGCCGCCGAGCTCGGCGCCCTGGCGGCGTGGATGGTGTTCAGCGCCGGTGACCGCGTCGGCGGAATGGTGTTCAACGACCGACGCATCGACAGCATCGCGCCGTTGCGCAGCCGCAAGCGGATCGAAGCGCTGTGCAGCCGCATCGTCCAGCAGAACCAGGAACTGAACGCGGCCAATCCGGACGCCGAAGGCGAAGACCAGCTCGACAAGGTGTTGCAGCAATGCCTGGCCGTGGCCGGGCACGATCACCTGATCTGCATCGTCAGCGACTTTGCCGGCGCGGGCGAGCGTACGTTACAGCTGATGCGCCAGTTGGCGGCGCACAATGATGTGATCGCCATGCAGGTCTACGACCCGTTGGCGCTGAACCTGCCGAAGAACGGCCGGCTGCTGATCACCCAAGGCCAGTTGCAAGTGGAACTGGCGGTGGAACGGCGTCAGGTGCACCAGCCTTTGGGTGACTTCCTCAGCGGACGGCTCAAGGATGTGGCCACACTGCTGCGCCGCAGCCAAGTGCCGTTGATGATGTTCAGCACCGCCAGCGAAGCGCAGGAACAACTGCGTGCCGAACTGGGCAAGCTTGTTGGGGGGCGGCGATGAACCCCAATGTTCCGAGCATCGAGCAACTGAAGGAAATCGCCCTGCCGGCACCGGTCAGCTATGCGCCGCAGACCTGGGGTTGGTGGGCGTTGCTGGCATTAATCGTGGTAACGGCGCTGCTGCTGGGTGCGCGGCGTTACAGGCAATGGCGGCGTGACCGTTATCGGCGCGAGGCGTTGCTGCGGCTGGCGCAGTTGCAGCAGCGCAGTGGTGATCTGAATGCTTTGCGCGAGTTGCCGGAATTGCTCAAGCGCGTCGCCCTTTCCATGCCCTCCAGACACACCACAAAACCTGTGGGAGAGCTCGCGATGGTGTCCGGTCAGTCGAAATCTGCTTTGAATGTGCCGCCCTCATCGCGAGCAAGCTCGCTCCCACAGGGTCCTGCTGCATTGGGGAAAGATGATTGGCAAGCCTTTCTGCAGCAGCACATCAAGCAGCCGCTCCCCGCGGATTTCGGCCAGCAACTGTCCCTGCTGGCATATGCGCCGGAAGCAACCCTGCGCGCCCTGCCCGCTGAACAACGTCAACAACTGTTCGACACCTGCAAAACCTGGGTGGAGCGTCATCATGTGGCAGCTTGATTACCCCTGGCTGTTACTGCTGCTGCCATTGCCGTTGCTGGGTTATCGCTACCTGCCCGATTACCGTGAGGCGCGCAGTGCCGTGCGCGTGCCTTTTTTCAATGCCATGAGCCGGGCGGTGGGTGAGGCACCGAGCCAGGCCGGAACCCGCAGCAATCGCTGGCAGTTACTGTTGAACCTGTTGGTCTGGGGGCTCCTGCTGCTGGCCGCTGCCCGGCCAGTGCTCGTGGAAAAGCCCATCGAACGCCAGCAACCGGTGCGCGACCTGATGCTCGCCATCGACCTTTCCCAGTCCATGGAGACCACCGACTTCACCGACGCCAATGGCCAGAAGATCAATCGTCTGGCGGCCGTAAAGGAAGTGGTCCACGGCTTTATCGACAAGCGTAAAGAGGATCGCCTCGGCCTGATCGTGTTCGGCAGCGGCGCGTATCCGCAGGCGCCGCTGACCCTTGATCACGCCAGCCTCTCGTTACTGCTGGACGACACGGGGATCGGCATGGCCGGCCCCAACACGGCCATCGGTGATGCGATCGGGCTGAGCCTGAAACTGCTGGACCAAGCCCATGAACAGGAAAAGGTCCTGATCCTGCTTACCGATGGCAACGACACCAGCAGTGCCATCACGCCGGATCATGCAGCGGCCATGGCGGCGGCCAAAGGCGTGGTGATTCACACCATCGGCATTGGCGACCCGAATGCCGAAGGGGAAGCCAAAGTGAATCTGCAAGGCTTGCAGGACATTGCCAAGACCACCGGTGGGCGCTTCTTCCGCGCCGAAGACCGCAATGCGCTGAACCAGGTCTACAGCACCCTCGACCAGCTCACCCCACATCAAGTTAAAACCCTAAGTCATCAACCCAAACGGGATCTGTTCTGGTGGCCGCTTGGCGTTGCAATCGCACTGCTCGCGCTCTATCACCTGTGCGCGCTGCTGCGTCCGCGCCTGACCGTTGACCGTCAACGGCAGGAGGCCTGAGATGGATATCAACCTCAGCGACTTCCACTTCCTGCGCCCACTCTGGCTGTTGCTGCTGCCCTTCGCCGCCCTGCTGCCGCTGCTCTGGCGACGCAGCCAGGATCTGCAACGGCGCTTGCGCAGCAACATTGCCGAACATCTGCTGCCGCACCTGCTGATCACGCCGAAGGATCAACACTGGCTGCGTCCGGTGCATCTGGTCTGTGCCCTGCTGGTGTTGGGTGCGATTGCCGCTGCCGGCCCCACTTGGGAACAGGATCGACCGGACTTTCTGGAAAACCGCGCGCCGCTGATCTTCGCCATAGACCTGTCGCCTTCCATGGACGCCAGCGATGTACAACCGTCGCGACTGGAAGCGGTAAAACACAAGCTGCACGACTTGATCCTGCGTCGCGCCGGCGCACGCAACGCGCTGATTGCGTACGCGGGCAGTGCCCATCTGGTGCTGCCACCGACCGATGACCCGGCCTTGCTCGACACGTTCATCCAGGCGCTAAGCACCGATCTGATCGGCAAACCGGGCAAAGACGTCGGCGCCGTTATCGATCAGGCCAAGCGCCTGCTGGCCGCTGAAAAATCACCCGGCACCCTGCTGCTGATCACCGACGGCGCAGACACTTCAGCGCTGGCCGATCTAGACAAGAAACTCGATGGCAGCGCCCTGCAAGTGCTGATCCTGGCCGTCGGTAGCGAGGACGGCGGCATCATCCGCGGTGCCAGTGGCCAGCCACGCACCGACAGCAATGGACGGCCTGAACTGGGCAGTTTCGATCAGGACGCACTCAAGCAATTAGCCTCTGCGGTAGATGCGCCGCTGGGCAGCCTGACCCTCAACAACGACGACCTCGACTGGGTCGAGTTGCACGCCCAGCAACACTTTCAGGCCGCCAGTGACGAACAGCGCGAACTGCACTGGAAAGACGCCGGCTACTGGTTGTGCTGGCCGCTGTTGCTGATTGCGTTCTTCAGTGTGCGCAAGGGCTGGAGCCTGAACTGGATGGCGGGCTTTGTGCTGGTTGTCGGGCTCGGATGGCAACCGACCCCAGCGCAGGCCAATGCACTCACCGATGCTTTTTTCACTCGGGATCAGCAAGGCCGCTGGGCCTTTGAGCACGAGCACCTCCCGCAGGCCGCCGCACTTTTTGTCGACCCCTACTGGAAAGGTATCGCCGCCTACAACGCCGCCGATTTCGATCTGGCGCTGGCCAGTTTCGCGCGCCTGCAAACGCCGCAGGCGTATTTCTACCTGGGCAACATTTACGTGCGCCGCTTCAAATTCGATCAGGCCATTGCGGCTTACACCCAGGCGCTGAAATTGCAGCCGCAATTTCCCGAGGCCACCGCCAACCTTGCCTTGGCCATCGCCTTGCAGAAAGACACCGAAAGCGCCGAGCAGAATGCGCCGGAGGTCAAACCCGACGAAATCAAAATGGACAAGGCACCGGGCAAGGGCCAGAGCAAAGCCGTAGAGACCGAACAGGCGGCATCGGATGAACAGTGGTTGCAGAACCTCAGCACATCGCCGGCGAAGTTCCTGAAACAGAAGTTCAGCTTGCAGGATCAGGCGGGGGTGAAGCCATGATCAGTCTGTTGAACCGAGTCGCGGCCATCGCGGGCAAGCCCGCTCCCACAGGTTGCTATGTCATGTTCAAAGGGTGTGAAC
>NZ_JBSVXD010000157.1:0-13912 GCF_054070755.1 Pseudomonas sp. SDO5591_S426
GGATCGGCGAACTTCTGTAGGAGCTGCCGCAGGCTGCGATCTTTTGATCTTTATAGAAAGTCTTTGTAGGCAAACAACGCCGGCGCCCCACCGGTGTGCAGGAAGATGATCGGGCCGTCATCGAAGCGCTGCCGACCGATACCGTCCAGCAACCCCGCCATGGCCTTGCCAGTGTAGACCGGGTCAAGCAGCAGGCCTTCCTGACTCGCCAGCAGCTTCACCGCCGCCAGTGTCCCGGCATTCGGCTCGCCATAACGGGGCGCGAAATATTCGTCCCACAACTCGACTTTGAAGCTGTCCGGCAGGTTCACACCCAACAACTCGGCAGTGCGCTCGGCCAGGCCTTGTACCTTCGGCCGCTGATCTTCATCGCTGCGCGAAACCGTCACGCCGATCACCGGCAATTCCGGCAACGCTTCGCTCAACGCCAATGCCAAGCCGCTGTGGGTCCCGGCGCTGCCCGAGGCCAGGACCACGGCGGCGAAATTCAGGCCGGTATCCTTGATCTGTTCGGCCAGTTCCAGACCGGCCCGTACGTAACCCAAGGCGCCCAATGCATTGGAGCCACCGATCGGCACCAGATACGGTTTCTTGCCGTTATTGCGCAGGCGAGCGGCCAATGCCTGCAATTGTTCGTCGGCGTTGTCGAGGTTTTCCACCAGTTCGACCTTGGCATCGAACAGGTCGAGCAACAGCCGGTTGCCGTTGCCGACGTAATTGACGTCATCGGTGCCCAGCGGGTTTTCCAGCAATGCAACGCAACCGAGCCCAAGCTTGGCGGCGATGGCTGCCGTCTGACGCACGTGGTTCGATTGCAACGCGCCAGCGGTGATCAAGATGTCCGCACCCTGAGCCAGGGCATCGGCAGCAAGGTATTCGAGTTTGCGCAGCTTGTTGCCGCCCATGGCCAGTGGCGTCAGGTCATCGCGTTTGACGTACACATCGCGGCCCAGCCAGGTCGACAGGCGTTCGAGTTTTTCCAGGGCGGTGGGCTGACCGAGCAGGTCGAGGCGGTTAAAGCGGGCAAGCTGTTGTTTGATCATGAGTCCGTACTGGCGGTGAATGATGTCAGGACTATAGGCACGCCTATTTGTCGGGGCAACCGTCAATCGCTTATAGCTGATGGTGCTTAACACAGCACAATTGGTTCTTAATTTGCGCCGCGACCGTTGCCGTAAAGTAATCGCCGTTGACGCGGCCAGACTGTCCGGCCGCCCGTGAGGAGTTTTTACCGTGAGTGAGCGTTCCAGCCATTGGCAATTGCAGACCATCGTCAGTCAGCTGCGCACGGCACGTGACCAGTGGCGTGCACAAAACGGCCGCGCCAGCACCGAGCAGGGTGGTCGCGAGTTGCCGTCCCGGGCGGCAATGGCGGACATTCTCGAAGCCCTGTGCGGTGCGCTGTTCCCGATGCGTCTGGGGCCGGTGGATCTGCGCGAGGAGAGTGAAGACTTCTACGTCGGTCACACCCTTGATGTCGCGCTGAATGCGTTGCTGGCGCAAGCACGACTCGAACTGCGTTATGCCGCGCGCCACGGAGCCGAGGCCGAGACTGAGGTCGAAGCCAAGACTATCCAGATCATTCAGGATTTTGCCCTGGCCTTGCCGGGTCTGCGCAGCCTGTTGGATACGGATGTGTTGGCGGCCTATCACGGTGACCCGGCGGCGCGCAGCGTTGATGAAGTGCTGCTGTGCTATCCCGGCATTCTGGCGGTGATTCACCATCGTCTGGCCCATCATTTGTATCGCGCCGGGTTACCGTTGTTGGCGCGGATCAGTGCGGAAATCGCTCACTCGGCCACCGGTATCGACATTCACCCTGGCGCGCAGATCGGCCGCAGTTTCTTCATCGATCACGGGACCGGTGTGGTCATCGGCGAGACCGCGATCATCGGTGAGCGCGTGCGGATCTATCAGGCCGTGACCTTGGGCGCCAAGCGCTTCCCGGCGGACGAAGATGGCCAGTTGCAGAAGGGCCAGCCGCGCCATCCGATTGTCGAGGATGACGTGGTGATTTACGCCGGTGCGACGATTCTGGGTAGGATCACCATCGGCAAGGGCTCGACCATCGGCGGTAATGTCTGGCTGACCCGTAGCGTGCCGGCGGGCAGTAACCTGACTCAGGCGAACTTGCAGCTGGATGATGGGGCGCAGAAGTAAGGCCCGATAAACCGTTGCGCCAACTGTAGGAGCTGTAGGAGCTGTCGAATGAAACGAGGCTGCGATCTTTTCAAAGGCACTGCAAAAACCAAAGTCAAAAGATCGCAGCCTGCGGCAGCTCCTACAGAATTCCTCACCTCCCGCCGCGTCATGCCCCTCCTTGAGCTAGCGTAAAAGCACTACCGCCCCAGCCCTGCGATTAGTCCTTAGCACCCTATCCATGTTTAACTTGAACGTTCATTCAAGTTAAACCGGTGGTTCGCTGCCCGCTCACAACAGGAGGCTTGCCTTTGCTGAGTCCGATTTCTACAGCCACGTTTTACCTCTTCGAGGTGCACCGTTCATGAGTGCATCGTCCCTTCCTCCCAGCGGCCTGGTCCGCATGAATCCGCCGGTGTTTTACTTTGCGGCGAGCTTCATTTTGTTGTTCGGCGTCGTGGTCATTGCCATGCCCGAGCAGGCCGGTGCCTGGTTGCTGGCCGCACAAAACTGGGCGGCCAACACGGTCGGCTGGTACTACATGCTGGCGATGACCCTGTATCTGGTCTTCGTGGTGGTCACCGCGTTATCGGGCTACGGCAAGATCAAACTCGGTGCCGACCACGACGAGCCCGAATTCAGTTACCTGTCCTGGGCCGGCATGCTGTTCGCCGCCGGGATCAGCATCACGTTGTTCTTCTTCTGTGTGTCCGAACCGCTGACCCACATGCTCCAGCCGCCGCAAGGCGAGGCGGGCACTGCGGATGCAGCGCGCCAGGCCATGCAGATTCTTTTTCTGCACTGGGGCCTTCATGGCTGGGGCGTGTTCGCCTTCGTCGGCATGGCGCTGGCTTACTTCGCGTATCGACACAACCTGCCGCTGGCCTTGCGCTCGGCGTTGTATCCGCTGATCGGCAAACGCATCAACGGCCCCATCGGTTACGCCGTGGATGGCTTCGGCATCATTGCCACGGTGTTCGGCTTAGGCGCCGACATGGGTTTCGGCGTGTTGCACCTCAACTCGGGCCTGGACTACCTGTTCGGCATCGCTCACACCCATTGGATTCAGGTCGGCCTGATCACGCTGATGATGGGCGCGGCGATCATCGTCGCGGTGTCCGGTGTCGACAAAGGCGTGCGAGTGATGTCCGACATCAACATGCTGCTGGCCTGCGCGCTGCTGCTGTTCGTGTTGTTCGCCGGGCCCACGCAGCATTTGCTCAACACATTGATCCAGAACGTGGGCGATTATCTCGGCGCCTTGCCGATGAAGAGTTTCGACCTCTACGCCTACGACAAACCGAGCGACTGGCTGGGCGGCTGGACGGTGTTCTATTGGGCTTGGTGGATTGCGTGGTCGCCGTTCGTGGGCTTGTTCATCGCGCGGATTTCCCGTGGCCGGACCATTCGCGAATTCGTCTTTGGCGTGCTGTTGATTCCGCTCGGTTTCACCCTCGCGTGGATGTCGATCTTCGGCAACAGCGCCATCGACCAGGTGCTCAATCACGGCATGAGCGCGCTGGGCATGTCGGCCATCGACAACCCGTCGATGACCCTGTACCTGTTGCTGGAAACTTACCCGTGGAGCAAAACCGTCATCGCGGTCACGGTGTTCATCAGCTTCGTGTTCTTCGTCACCTCCGCCGACTCGGGCACCGTGGTGCTCTCGACACTGTCCGCGAAGGGCGGCAATCCTGATGAAGACGGGCCGAAATGGCTGCGGGTGTTCTGGGGTGCGATGACCGCGCTGGTGACCAGTGCGTTGCTGTTCTCCGGCAGCATCGATGCGTTGAAGTCAGCGGTGGTCCTGACTTCGCTGCCGTTCTCGCTGATTTTGCTGTTGATGATGTGGGGCCTGCACAAGGCGTTTTACCTGGAGTCGCAGAAGCAGATCGCGCAGCTGCATTCCCTGGCGCCGGTGTCCGGCTCACGGCGCGGCGGCTGGCGTCAGCGCTTGAGTCAGGCGGTGCATTTTCCGTCGCGGGACGAGGTGTATCGCTTCCTCGATACGACGGTGCGTCCTGCGATCGAAGAGGTCTCGGCGGTGTTCATCGAGAAGGGGCTGAGCGTCATCACGCATCCGGAACCGGTCAACGACAGCGTGAGCCTGGAAATCGGTCATGGCGATGAACACCCGTTTATCTACCAGGTGCAAATGCGTGGCTACTTTACGCCGTCGTTTGCCCGGGGCGGCATGGGCTCCAAGGAACTCAACAACCGTCGTTACTACCGCGCCGAAGTGCATTTGAGCGAGGGCAGCCAGAACTACGATCTGGTGGGCTACACCAAGGAACAGATCATCAACGACATCCTCGATCAGTACGAACGGCACATGCAGTTCTTGCATCTGGTGCGTTGATCGGGGTCTTCACGCTTCGGTGGTCATCACCATGAACAACACCAGCGCCGCCACCGGGATACCGAACACGGCGCTGCCGACCACCAGTTCCGTGCCCAATGGCTGTCCGGCATGCACGATGCCGACCGCGCCATTGATCAGCGTCAGCGCCAGCCACAGCACGATAAAGCTGTAGGCCAGGATCTGGCGGCTGAAGCCGATTTTCTCGCCGATGTAGAGCATCAGGGCGAGGAGGATCAGGCCGAAGGTGATGATGATCGTCGTGTGCATGAACAGTCCCGTCCTTCAGATGTGCATTGCTTTGGAGGCAGCCATCGCGAGCAAGCTCGCTCCCACAAAAATCACCGCGATCCCTGTGGGAGCGAGCTTGCTCGCGATTGGGTCACTGCGGTCCCAGTGTGAACCCAGTCAAACCAACCCGCCATTCACCCGCAAAACTTGCCCATTGACCCAACCAGAATCCGGTCCCGCCAGAAACGACACAACACGAGCAATATCCTCCGGCTGACCCAGGCGCTCCAACGGCGCCATCTTCGCGAAATTCTGAATCTGCTCCTCACTCTTGCCGTGCAAAAACAGCTCGGTCGCCACCGGCCCGGGCGCTACCGCATTGACGGTGATAGTGCGCCCGCGCATCTCCTTGGCAAACACCTGCGTCAGCGATTCCACCGCGGCTTTGCTGGCAATGTACACCGCATAACCCGGCAGGTTCAGGCCGACGGTGCTGCTGGAGAAATTGATGATCCGCCCACCGTCGTTCAGGCGTGTGGCGGCTTCGCGCAGGGTGTTGAAGGTGCCACGGGCGTGGATGTTGAAAGTCTGCTCGAACAACTCGTCGCTGTGTTGTGCCAGTGGCAGCACCTTGAGAATCCCGGCGTTGTTCACCAGCACATCGACCTTGCCGAGCTGGGTCTCAGCCTCGTCGAACATCCGCCGTACATCTTCGGCATTGGCTACATCAGCCTTGATCGCTATGGCTTGATGGCCGGCCTGACGCAGTTCCACCACCAGTTTCGAAGCTTCGCTGGCGCTGCTGGTGTAGTTGATGGCGACGGCGAAACCTTCGCTGGCCAACTGTCTGGCGATGACCGCGCCAATGCCGCGGGAGGCGCCGGTGACGAGGGCAACTTTCGAAGTCTGGTGAGTCATGGTGGTGTTCCTGTGATGGGGTGTGAAGCCAATTTCACATGTTTACTCGGGTCAATAAATGCACCAGAGTTGCCTTGACTGTTCAAGAATCACCAACAATCGAGAGCCTTCCGTGGATCAAGTCAAAGCGATGAAAGTGTTCGTGCGGATCTACGAACGCTCCAGTTTTACCCTGGCGGCGGAAGACCTGAACCTGCCGCGGGCCACGCTGACACACACGCTCAATCAGTTCGAAGCCTGGCTCGGCACCCGCCTGCTGGAACGCAGCACGCGCAGAGTGCGGCCTACACTGGATGGCGAAGCGTATTACCAGCGTTGCGTGCAATTGCTGGCAGAACTGGAAGAAGCCGAACTGGCGTTTCGCAGCGTGGCGCCGAAGGGCCGCTTGCGGGTGGATTTGCACGGCACCCTGGCCCGGCACTTCGTGATCCCGGCCCTGCCGCAATTCATGGCGCGTTACCCGGACGTCGAACTCTCCATCAGTGAGGCCGATCGCCAAGTTGACCTCATCACCGAAGGCATCGATTGCGTGCTGCGCGCCGGCACGTTGAGCGACTCCACACTGATCGGCAAACGTGTGGCCAACCTGCGCCAGATCACCTGCGCCAGCCCCGCGTACCTGCGCAAATACGGCGAGCCAAAAAACCTCGAAGATCTGAAAAACCATCGCGCCGTGAATTACGTTTCGCGCACCACCGCCAAGTTGTTCCCGTTCGAATTCGTGGTGAATGGCGAACTCAAGGAAGTGGCAATCGATGGCGCCGTTTCAGTGTTCGGCGCAGAAATCTACGCGGCCTCAGCGATCGCCGGCCTCGGCCTGATCCAGTGCCCGCACTACCGCATGGAAACGCAAATCGCCCAGGGACTGATCAAGGAAATCCTCACTGAAACCCCACCGCCACCGATGCCGGTTTCAGTGCTGTACCCGCACAACCGACACATGTCGCCACGGGTTCGGGTGTTTGTGGATTGGTTGGCGGAAGTGTTTGCGGGGGCAATTTGAGTGAGATTTTGATCATCTCAGAATGTGTATGGGTGGGGGGCGCGCGGGATTTCCATATTAGAGTGCTGGATATTCAGCCATTCGAAGGAAGGTCAAATACATGAAATTCCCGGTTGTTCTGCACAAGGATGCCGACTCGGACTACGGAGTGATCGTCCCGGATGTGCCGGGTTGCTTCTCTGCCGGTAGCACCGTGGCGCAGGCACTCGAAAGTGTGAAAGAGGCGCTGCCCCTGCATTACGAAGGGTTGGTTGCCGATGGTGAGCCGTTGCCTCAAGTGCGTGAGATCGACGCTCACCTCGATAACCCGGAATACGCTGGTGGCGTGTGGGCGGTGGTGGAGTTTGATATCACGTCTTACTTCGGCAAGTCGGTGCGATTCAATGCCACGCTGCCAGAGCAATTGCTTGAGCGTATCGACCAGACCGTCAGGCGCGACCAACGCTACAGTTCGCGCTCCGGTTTTCTGGCAGCGGCAGCACTGCGCGAATTGTCGGCATAAGGTTAGAAGAAAGAAATATGAAACGTTTCAGCAATTAGTCGAATCCGGGGTTTCCTGGTTTTTGTCTGCGCGTATGCTGGGCGACTGGCGAAGCAGTCGAGACCAGATTCAAGACCGACAAGAGAGGATTCGATGACTTACACCGCTGCCGAAAACCGCTATGACTCCATCCCTTACCGCCGCGTAGGTCGCAGCGGTCTGGTGCTGCCGGCGCTATCTTTGGGCCTGTGGCACAACTTCGGCGACAGCACGCCGATCGACACCCAGCGCGCGTTGTTGCGTACGGCGTTCGACCTGGGTATCAACCATTTCGATCTGGCCAACAACTACGGCCCACCGTATGGCAGCGCCGAGATCAATTTCGGTCGATTGCTGCGTGAAGACTTCAAGCAGTACCGCGACGAGCTGATCATCTCCAGCAAGGCTGGTTGGGACATGTGGCCCGGTCCTTACGGCCAGGGCGGTGGTTCGCGCAAATACGTGCT
This sequence comes from Pseudomonas sp. SDO5591_S426, assembly GCF_054070755.1. Lineage (NCBI taxonomy): Bacteria > Pseudomonadati > Pseudomonadota > Gammaproteobacteria > Pseudomonadales > Pseudomonadaceae > Pseudomonas > Pseudomonas sp. SDO5591_S426. The sequence continues at coordinate 7,638 of NZ_JBSVXD010000157.1, forward strand.
GGCCAGCCTCGATCAGAGCCTGCAACGCCTGGGTGTGGACTACGTGGACATTTTCTACTCCCACCGCTTCGACCCGGACACGCCGCTGGAAGAAACCGCCAGCGCACTGGCCACGGCGGTGCAGCAGGGCAAGGCGTTGTACATCGGCATCTCGTCTTACTCCGGGGTGAAAACCCGCGAAATCGCCGCGCTGCTGAAAGAGTGGAAAGTGCCGTTGTTGATTCACCAACCGGCGTACAACCTGCTCAATCGCTGGGTGGAAAAAGACCTGTTGGACACCACCGATGAGCTGGGCACGGGCGTGATTGCCTTTACCCCGCTGGCGCAGGGTTTGCTGACCGACAAATACCTCAACGGCGTGCCGGCGGATGCGCGGGTCAACCGTCCGGGCGGTGGTTCGTTGCAGGCGTCACACTTGTCTGAAGCCAATATCGCTCATGTGCGTGCGCTCAACGAGATTGCCAAGCGTCGCGGTCAAAGCCTGGCGCAACTGGCGTTGGCCTGGACGCTGCGTGACCCGCGGGTGACCTCGGCGCTGATCGGTGCGAGCCGGCCGGAGCAGATCATCGAGAACGTCGGGGCGTTGAAGAATCTGAGCTTCAGTGCAGAGGAACTGGCGGAGATTGACCGGTTTGCCCAAGAGGGCGGGATCAATCTTTGGGAGAAGCCTTCGACGGCGGAATAGCCCGAAAAGCAAAAGATCGCAGCCTGCGGCAGCTCCTACAGGGGATCGCATTTCCATGTAGGAGCTGCCGCGGGCTGCGATCTCTTGATCTTAAAAGAACGGCACATCCCCCAAAACCGTCGCCCGCTGCATCACTCGCCGCGCCGGGCGGTAATCATCCACCGCGTAATGCTGGGTCACGCGGTTGTCCCAGAACGCGATGTCGTCTTGCTGCCAGCGCCAGCGAATGGTGAATTCCGGCCGTGTGGCGTGGGCGAACAGGAATTTCAGAATCGCCTCGTTTTCGGTTTCCGACAGCTCATTGATCTTCGAGGTGAAGCCTTCGTTGACGAACAGCGAGCGGCGTCCGCTCACCGGATGGGTGCGGATTACCGGGTGCGACAGCGGCGGATTCTTGCGCCGCGCCTCTTCCCATTGGGCCAGCGCTTCAGGCGTGTTGCCGTAGCGCTCCAGCGGAAACGAACGGGTGAAATCGTGAGTGGCGGTCAGACCTTCGAGCAAGGTTTTCATCGGCGTCGACAGCGCGTCATACGCCGCGATGCCGCTGGCCCACAGCGTGTCGCCACCAAACTCCGGCAACAGCTTGGCGCTGAGCACCGCGCCCATGGCCGGGGTCGGCAGGAAGGTCACGTCGGTGTGCCAGATCGCGTTGTCGCGCACGTCGGTGACGGCGGTGTCGAGGATAAGCACTTCCGGTTGCTCCGGCACATTCGGATAGATCGGGTGAATGTGCAGGTCGCCGAAATTAGCGGCGAAACGTGCCTGTTGCTGTGGTGTGATCGGCTGGTCGCGGAAGAACAGCACCTGATGCTTGAGCAGCGCTTGTTCGATGGCGTCGCGTTGTTCCAGGTTCAGCGGCTGGCTGATGTCGACGCCGCTGATCTGTGCGCCGAGGGCGTAGCTTAAGGGGACGATGGTCAGGTGGCTCATGGTGGTTCTCTTCAATCCGGGGCGCCGAGGTGTCGGCGTAGTCAGTGCGATCAAAACGTTCTAGTGAGCCTGGCCGTGCCACGGCACCAGTTTGCGCTGCAAGGCGCGCAGGCCCATCTCCATGGCGAAGGCAATCAGCGCGATCACCAGAATCCCCAGCACCACCACATCGGTGACCAGAAACTGCGCGGCCGACTGCACCATGAAGCCCAGGCCGCTGGTGGCGGCGATCAGTTCGGCGGCAACCAGCGTCGACCAACCGACGCCCAAACCAATGCGCACGCCAGTCAAGATATCCGGCAATGCACTCGGCAGAATCACATGACGAATCAACTGTGCCCGCGTCGCACCCAGCGATTGCGCAGCGCGCAATTTGGCCGGGTCAACCGTGCGCACGCCGGTGGCGGTGGCGATGGCAATCGGGGCGAAAATCGCCAGGTAGATCAGCAACACTTTCGACAACTCGCCGATGCCGCACCAGATCACGATCAGTGGTAGATAAGCCAACGGCGGAATCGGACGATAGAACTCAATCAGCGGATCAAGAATGCCGCGAGCGATGCGGTTGTGGCCGATGGCGATGCCGACCGGAACGGCGGTCAGTACCGCGAAGCCGAGGCCAAGACCGATGCGGCTGAGACTCGCGCCCAAGTGCTGCCACAGGGTTGAATCCATGTAGCCGCTGGTCGCCAGCAGCCAGCCTTTTTGCAGCACGGCCGATGGCGGTGGCAGGAACAGCGGCTCGATCAAACCGGTCGCTGTCACTGCCCACCAGATGAAAACCAGCGCGATCAGGGTCAGCAGGCTGATCCAGCGCGTGCTCAAGCTGCGACGGGCTGCGATGGCTGGGGTGTTTGTCTTCACCGCCGCAGCGGGAATTTCGTAGCTGCTCATGCGTGCTCCTGGCGCTGGACGGCGCTGCGTTGGGAGAACACTTTGGCGAGTACGTGTTCGCGGGTTTCGATGAAGCGCGGGTCGGACTTGATCGAGCGCGCCGACTCACCGGCGGCGTATCGCTGGCCGAAGTCCAGACTCAGGCGTTCGACGATTTGCCCGGGATTGGGTGCCAGCAGAATCAGGTCGGTGGCGAGGAACACGGCTTCTTCGATGTCATGGGTAATCAGGAACACCGGCTTCGCGGTGCGCCGCCAGACTTGCAGCAGCAGTTCCTGCATCTGTTCGCGGGTAAAGGCGTCGAGGGCGCCGAAGGGCTCATCCATGAGCAATACGCGAGGATCGGCAGCGAGGGCGCGGGCCAGGCCGACGCGCTGTTTCTGGCCACCGGAGAGTTGCCAGATCCGGCGATTTTCAAAGCCGGAAAGGTCGACCAGTGCGAGCATTTCCCGGGCGCGGATTTCACGTTTTTCCCGGGCAATGCCGGCCAGTTCCAGACCGAAACCGACGTTGGCCAGCACGTCTTGCCAAGGCAGCAAGGCGTCGTCCTGGAACACCACGCCACGTTCGGCGCTTGGGCCTTTGACCGGCACGCCGTCGAGGGTGATGCGCCCGGCGCTGGGTTCGACGAAACCGGCAATCAGGTTCAACAGCGATGTCTTGCCACTGCCGGACGGGCCGAGGGCGACCAGCAATTGCTGGGGCCCCAGGCTCAGGGAAATATCCGCCAGCACCGGTTCCGGGCTGCCAGGGTACTGTGCGCTGATGCGCTCCAGCTGTAGCAAAGCCATCGCGTTGACTCCCGATCAGTTGGTGATGAACTTGGCGCTGACGTACGGCGCGTAGTCCGGCAGTACGGCTTCGACCTTGCCTTGTTCCTTGAGGAACGCGGCGGTGTCGGTGATGGCCTTGGTGGTCGGCGCGCCGAGGGTGACGACTTGATCAGCCGCCAGCGGGTAGACGTTGCCTTGCAGCAGCAGCGGAATGTCACTGGCCTTGGCGCCGGAGAGCTTCACCAGTTTGTCGACGTTGCTTTGGTTGGCGAGCCAGGCTTTTGGATCTTTGCGGTAATCGGCGTAGGCATCCAGGGTCACTTTGGCGAACGCTGTGACGATTTCCGGGTGCTTCTCGGCGAAGTCCTTGCGCACGATCCAGGCATCGAAGGTTGGCGCACCGAACTTGGCCAGCTCGCCGGAAGTGATTAGCACTTTGCCGTTTTCCTTGGCTACGCCAAGCGCCGGGTCCCATACGTAAGTGGCGTCGATGTCACCGCGTTTCCACGCAGCGATGATTGCCGGCGGGGCGAGGTTGAGGACGGTGACTTTCGATGGGTCGATGTTCCAGTGCTTCAGCGCGGCAAGCAGGCTGTAGTGGCCGGTTGATACAAACGGCACGGCGATTTTCTTGCCGATCAGGTCTTGCGGAGTCTTGATCCCGGAACCATCGCGGGCGACCAAGGCTTCAGCGGCGCCGATCTGGGTGGCAATCAGGAACGTTTCCACCGGCACTTTGCGGGTGATGGCAGCGGTCAGGGGGCTGGAACCGAGGTAGCCGATCTGTACGTCGCCGGAAGCAATGGCGGCGATGATGTCGGCACCGTTATCGAATTTGCGCCAGCTGATATCGGCCTTGGTGGCTTTTTCATAAGCGCCGTCGGCCTGGGCGACTTTCGCCGGGTCCACGGTGGTCTGGTAAGCGACAGTGACGTCAGCCGCCTGGGCAAACATACTCGCCGCAGCCAGAGAAGCGGCAGCCAGCAGGCGAAGAGGGAAAGTCAGTTTCATCGGGTAGCTCCTTGTCAGGCGACCGAGTGTCGGCGTGAAAGGAGACTAAATGATCTAAGAATTCGAAAATAAATAACTTTTTCGAATGAGCTTATGAGCGGAAAATTCTAAGCCAGCGACTGTGTGTAGGCTAAAAGCAAAAGATCGCAGCCTGCGGCAGCTCCTACCTTGGAATGTGTTTCCTGTAGGAGCTGCCGAAGTCTGCGATCTTTTTTCCAGGCGCCGATTAATTACTGATCGCCAGAATGCTCGCCTGATACGACCCGACAAACACATCGAAATCGCCGACTTCGTTCTGTTCGAGCTCAGTCTGTTCAGCCAGCGAGGAACGCGCCCGCTCTTCAAACCTCGCTTGATCCTCAGCCGGCAACGGCTCGCGGCGGAAAAACTCCGCGTGGGCCTGGCTCTGGCGCAGAGAGAACTGAGCGAAGCTCTCCTTGTGCTCAGCCATCGCCGCCAACACCTGGGCCGATGGCGTCAGGGACGGGTCCTTGACCTTGGCCATCTGTGCGTCCAGCGCCTTGCTGTGGGCATCGCCGCCATGGCTCTGATCCAGCAACGCAGCCAGTGGCGCGATGTTTTCCAGCAACTGGCCCGCCCACTCTTTCAGGTCGACCGGTTGTCCGTCGCGCTGTAATTGCAGGCCCGGACGGCGACCTTCCTTGACCACGCTGAGGAAGTTCGAGGTCGCGTTGCCGCAGCTGGTGTTGGTCAGGAGCGGGCTGTCGTTCAGGGCGCAGTACAGCAGGAAAGCGTCGAGGAAACGCGATTCGGTGATGTCGATGCCCATCGGCAGGAACGGGTTGATGTCCAGGCAACGCACTTCGACGTACTGGATGCCGCGGGCCATCAGCGCCTGGATCGGCCGTTCGCCGGAATAGGTCACGCGTTTCGGGCGGATGTTGGAGTAGTACTCGTTTTCGATCTGCAGGATGTTGGTGTTGAGCTGAACCCACTCACCGTCCTTGTGCGTACCGACTTCGACGTACGGCGCGTACGGCGTGGCCACCGCTTTGCGCAGGCTGTCGGTGTAGCTGGTCAGATCGTTGTAGCACGGCGTCAGGCCGGCTTGGGCGTTGCTCTGGTAACCCAAATCGCTCATGCGCAGGCTGGTGGCGTATGGCAGGTACAGGGTGTCCGGATCCAGTTGTTCCAACTGGTGCGAACGACCGCGCAGGAAACCGGCGTCCAGCGCTGGCGATGCACCGAACAGATACATCAGCAGCCAGCTGTAGCGGCGGAAGTTACGGATCAGCGCGATGTAGGACGACGACTGAAAATCGCGGTCGCTGCCGATAAAGCCTTCGGTCGCTTTAAGCAATGGCCAGAGCTTTTCCGGCAGCGAGAAGTTGTAGTGAATCCCGGCAATGCACTGCATGGTCTTGCCGTAACGCAGGGCCAGGCCCTTGCGGTACACGTACTTGAGCTGCCCGATGTTGGAGGTGCCGTAATAGGCGATCGGGATGTCTTCCTCGGCCGGCAGCGGGCACGGCATCGAAGGGCTCCACAGGTACTCATTGCCGAGCTTGCTGTAGGCAAAGCGGTGAATGCTGTCCAGGCTTGCCAGCGTGTCCGCCGGGTCGGGCAGAGCCGGAGTGATGAACTCCAGCAGCGACTCGGAATAGTCGGTGGTGATCTGTTCATTGGTCAGCGCGGAACCCAATTCTTCCGGGTGCGGCGTTTGCGCCAGGCGACCTTCGCCGGTCACGCGCAGGCATTCACGTTCGATGCCGTGAAGGCACTGTTCGAGCAGAGAGAGGTTAGCGCGCTCGCCGAGCAGAGCCAGGCGGCGGTTGAGAAGTTCGCTCAAGTTGGATTCCTTCACGCGTCAGTCGCCCCAATATGGGGGTGGGCAAGACGGTCTACAAGGGTGAAGTTAAAACTGGCGTTTTCGCCTGGTTTTTCTAGCCGGTCAGCCGCACACATAACCTGTAGGAGCTGCCGCAGGCTGCGATCTTTTGATCTTGCTATTGAAAAACAAA
>NZ_JBSVXD010000158.1:0-13808 GCF_054070755.1 Pseudomonas sp. SDO5591_S426
CCACAGGGTCGAGTCGTTCACAAAAGGTGCGGCCACCACAAAACCTGTGGGAGCTGGCTTGCCAGCGATAGGGGCGACTCGGTTTCAAACGGTCGGCGGTCCGGGATACCCACAATGCGCCCACGATTCCTTGCGCCCATACCAGGCCATCATCACCAGTTGCAGCAATGAGCTGTGACCCATACGCAGCAGGCTCAACGAGCTGTTTTCCCAGCGATCGAGGAAGTGTCGGATTTCGTCGGCGCTGGCGTTTTCCCAACTGCCCCAGATCCCGGTCAGTGGGCCGCGGGTGACGGCCATGCCGAGCACATCGAACAGTTGCCGGGTCAGCTTGAGCATTTCCGGCGACAGGTGATCGAGGTTGTAATCCAGACTTTTGAGCGTGCCGTCGACGGCGTCTGGCATTCGTTCGGCGGACACGGCACCACTGAGCATCACCGGCAGCAGTGCCCGCAGAAACAGCAGGTCGCCGCTGCGCAATGCTGCGAAACCGCTTTGCGCAGTGCCTGACGAACAACCACTGAGACTGGCGCCCAATCCGGCCGTGGCGAGAAAGGCACTGGCGCCGAGGCTGAATTTGAGCAGGCCGCGCCGTGACAGCGCGGGAGTATCGGACAGGCTTGGGTTCATTCTTGTTATTACCCGAGTGTGACGACCGTTAGCGGATAAACAGCTTCTGGATCAGTTTCTGAATGGATTTGCCGTAAGGCGGGTAAATCAACTTCGCCGCGTTAAAGCGCTGTTTGATCAGCACACCTTTGGCCTTGCTGAAGGTCAGGAAGCCTTCGTGGCCGTGGTAATGGCCCATGCCCGAAGCGCCGATGCCGCCGAACGGCATGTCGTCCTGGGCGACGTGCAGCAGCGTGTCGTTGAGGCACACGCCACCGGAATGGGTTTCATGCAGTACGCGGTTTTGTTCGCGCTTGTCATAGCCGAAGTAGTACAGCGCCAGTGGGCGAGGGCGCTGGTTGATGTAGGCAAACGCCTGATCGAGATCCTTGTACGGCACGATCGGCAGCAGCGGACCGAAGATTTCGTCCTGCATCACCGTCATGTCGTCAGTGACATTGAGCAGCAGGCTATGGCCCATGCGCCGGCCCTGGCCCTGCTCGAACAGCGGAATCAGCAGCGCGCCCTTGCTGGTGGCGTCGCTGACATAACCATTAAGGCGTGCCAGTTGTCGGTCATTGATGATCGCGGTGTAGTCCGGGTTATCCGCAAGCGTCGGATAAAACCCGCGAACCACCTGACGGTAGGCTTCAACGAAAGACCCGACGCGTTCTTCCGGCACCAGCACGTAGTCAGGGGCCACGCAGGTCTGGCCAGCGTTGAGCGTCTTGCCGAACGCGATGCGTTCGGCGGCATCCTTGAGCGGTACGTCGTGGGACACGATGGCCGGGGACTTGCCGCCCAGTTCCAGGGTGACCGGCGTCAGGTTCTCCGCCGCCGCGCGCATCACGTGTTTGCCGATGCTGGTGGCGCCGGTGAACAGCAAGTGATCGAAACGCAGCTGCGAAAACGCCACGCCGATATCGGCCTCGCCCAGCACCACGCAGACCAGGTCTTCGGGGAAGATGCGCCCCAGCAGTTCTTTCATCAGCAAACCGGTGGCGGGGGTCGATTCGCTGAGTTTGAGCATGACCCGATTGCCTGCCGACAATGCGCCGACCAGAGGCCCGATGGCCAGGTACAGCGGGTAGTTCCACGGGACGATCACCCCGACTACGCCCAGCGGCTGGTAAACCACTTTGGCCGAGGCCGGCTGGAAAGCTGCGCCGACTTTGCGCCGCGAGGCGCGCATCCAGCCCTTGAGATGGCGGCTGGCGTAATGGATGCCGTGCAGGCTCGGCATCAGTTCGGCGAGCAGGGTTTCATCGGCGCTGCGATGGCTGAAATCCTGGCTGATCGCGTCGATCAAAGCCTGACGTTCGGTGTTCAATAAATCCTTCAACGCCTTGAGCCATTGCTGGCGCTGGGCCGCGGGAGGCATTGGATTGGCTGCATAAGCGGCACGCTGCGAATCGAACAGGGCGTGAAGCTCTTCCAGAGGCTGCTGGAGATTTTGCAGGTAGGAAATATCAGCAGTCATGGTCGGCTCCGGATTTATTGTAATGAAGCACTTTTTAGAGTCTATACTCTAGAAAGTCAAATGCCTTCCTCCGCGCGGCGATGTTCCATCCACTTGCAGATAGGTCGTAAGATGCCCGCCAACGCACTCTGAATTAAAGCTCAAGCCATGGCCCCACGGATCAAAACCAGCGAGCGCATCGTGCAGAACAGCCTGGAGCTGTTCAATCAGCAGGGTGAGCGCAGCATCAGCACCAACCACATCGCTGCCCACATGGAAATTTCCCCGGGCAACCTGTATTACCACTTCCCGAACAAGCAGGCGATCATCGCCGTGCTGTTCAGCGAGTACGAAAGCCTGGTGGACAGTTTCCTGCGCCCGCCACAGGGGCGCGCTGCGACGGTGGAAGACAAGCGCTTCTATCTGAAGGAGTTGCTCTCGGCGATGTGGGGCTACCGGTTTTTGCATCGTGACCTTGAGCATCTGCTCGATAGCGATCCGGAACTGGCCGCCCGTTACCGGCGCTTTTCCCAGCGCTGTGTCATTCAGGGCATGGCCATCTACGAAGGTTTCGTTGCCGCCGGCATCCTGAAAATGGACCGGGTGCAGATAGAATCCCTGACCCTCAATGCCTGGATCATCCTCACTTCCTGGGTGCGTTTTCTGTGCACCACGCGGGAGAACTCCAGCCACCTCAGCGAGCAAGCGATCAAGCGCGGCGTCTATCAAGTGCTGGTGCTGGAGGCCGGATTCGTCACGGATGAGGCGCGTGAGGCGGTCAACGCTTTGTTCGAGGAGTTTTACGTGCCACTGGCCCAAGCGCTGGAAGAAATCTGAATCAACGAATGCAGCAGGACCGAAAATCGCCCATCACAGGAGCCCGTTATGCCCATTGCGCAACTGATCAGCCCGCAAGCACTGGACCTGAAAAAGGACCAGCCGGGGTTGGTGATTCTGGATTGTCGTTTTGCCCTCGAAGACCCGGATTACGGTCAGCGCAGCTACGCCGAAGGGCACATCGCCGGGTCGAGTTTTGCCGATCTCGAGCGCGATCTCAGCGGCAAAGTGGTCAAGGGCGTGACCGGTCGTCATCCGCTTCCTGAGCCGGCAGAGCTGATCGAGCGCCTGCAAGCCTGGGGCATCAACAACGACAGTGACGTGGTTCTGTACGACGACGGTCCGGGTGCCTACGCGGCGCGGGCCTGGTGGTTGCTGGCGTGGCTCGGCAAGCGTGATGGCGTGTTTATTCTCGATGGCGGGCTCAAGGCGTGGCATGCGGCGGGTTTGCCTCTGAGCCTTGATTCGCCGTCGATCATTCGCGGCACGTTCACCGGTACGCCTGATGCTTCGTTGTTGCTCAGTGCCGAACAACTGCAGAAGCGTCTCGCTCAACCGGAACTGACCTTGCTCGATGCGCGCGCACTGCCGCGTTTCAAAGGTGAAGTGGAGCCGATCGACCCGATTGCCGGGCACATCCCCGGTGCGCAATGCGCGGCGTTTACCGACAACCTTGGCGGTGACGGGCGCTTCCTGCCGGCCGATCAACTCAAGCAACGCTTTGCCGCGAAACTCGGAAATCGCTCGCCGGACGATCTGGTGGCGTATTGCGGCTCGGGCGTGACGGCTTGCCACAACCTGTTTGCGTTATGTCTGGCGGGTTATCCGTTGGGATCGTTGTATGCCGGGTCTTGGAGCGAGTGGATCAATGATCCTGCGCGGGGCGTTGCCAAGGGCGAGTGAAGATCAAAAGATCGCAGCCTTCGGCAGCTTCTACATGGGAATTCAAACCCTGTAAGAGCTGCCGAAGGCTGCGATCTTTTCGTTTCTAAAGCCGAGAACTCCGATACGCCCCCGGCCCAACCCCATACACCTGCTTGAACTGCCGACTCAGATGACTCTGGTCGGCAAATCCCAACTGCGTGGCCACTTCCAACGGCAAGCAACCGCTCTGCAATAACCCCCGCGCCCGGGCGATGCGCTGCTGCATCAGCCAGGTGTGCGGCGGCATGCCCGTAGCGCGACGGAACACCCGCGCGAAGTGGAAGGGTGAAAGATTCACCGCCGCCGCCAGTTCTTCCAGCGAGGGCGGTGCCGCCAGCTGCGCATGCAGCAACTCCTTGGCCAGCCTCACCGCCCGATGTTCCTTGCCCGGTTTGCCAGCCTCTGCCACCGCCGCATGACGCTGCAACAACGACAGCATCAATTCCCGCCAGGCAGTCTGCTGTTGCAGGGCCGTCGACGGACTTTCCAACAGGCGATGCAACTGGCAGAAACCGTTCACCAGATCCGGGTCGCGATACAGCGTGGCGCCGAATGCCGGCGGGTTGTGGGTCGGCAGTTCGAGTTCGGCCAACAGTGACAGGATCTGCCCGCTGTCCGGATAAAACGCCCGGTACAGCCAGCCGTCCTCCGTGCCCTTGTGGCCGGTGTGCAGTTCGTCAGGGTTGATCAGCACCAGCGTGCCGCTGCCCGCCAGGTGCTCGGCGCCGCGATAGCGATAACGCTGGGCACCGGCCATGATCATGCCGATCACATAGCCGTCATGCACGTGTGGGGCGAAGCGGTGTTCGATGTAGCGCGCCGACAACAACTCAACCCCGGCCAACGGCGCCGTTTGCCAGAAACGGATCGATTCGCCCTGATCGACGTCCACGGCTTACCCGCGACCTGCGTTGGCCAGCCAGTGCGGGATGCGCCGCTCCAGGTAGTAGCCCGGTTGCCTGACCGAACCGTCGACAAACCCGACATGCCCACCCTTGGCCTGCAATTCAAACTGCGTGCAGGCCGACAATTCATCGGCGTGCGGCAGGCTGTGGGGAAACACGAACGGATCGTCGGCCGCCTGAATGATCAGGGTCGGCGTGCGAATTTCCCCGAGGAAGTAGCGGCTCGAGGCGCGGCGATAATAATCCTCCGCATCGACAAAACCGTTCAACGGCGCGGTGACCCGGCCATCGAAATCCCAGAAGGTGCGCATGTTCTCCAGCGAGCCGAGCGCGGCCAGCGCCGCCAGGCCATCCTCGCGCCCGTCATGCTGGAACTGCCGCTGCTTGTTCTTGATATAGGCCAGCATCTCGCGCATGAAATGCGCCTGATAGACCTTTGAGAATCCTTGGCCGATCCGGTCGGCGCACTGGTCCAGACGAAACGGCACTGACACCGCTACCGCGCCCATCACGCCGCTGTCACTGCCGGACTCGCCCAAATGTTTGAGCAGGACATTGCCGCCCAGGGAATAACCGACTGCATACAGCGGCGCCAGAGGCCGCTTGGCCCGCAGATGCTTGATGGTTTCGGCCAGATCTTCGCTGGCGCCGGAATGGTAACTGCGCGGCAACAGATTGGGTTCGCCGGAGCAGCCACGCCAGTTCAGCGCAACACTGGCCCATCCTCGGTCACCCAAGGTTTTTTGCATTCCGGCGACGTAAGGCGAGTTAGACGAGCCAGTCAGCCCGTGCAGCACCAGCACCAACGGCGCATCAACGCTGTGCGGTCCGTGCCAGTCAAGGTCGAGGAAGTCGCCATCTTCGAGCCACAAGCGTTCACGTTCGCGTTCGATGTGCGTGGTTTTTCGCCACAGGGGCCCCCACAAGGTCTGCAAGTGCGGGTTACTGAGGCCGAAGGCGGGGGTGAAGCGTTCTGACGGATGGGACACGATTGTTCTCGATGCAGCGGCGCGCGCCGGTATGCGGTGCGCGCCTTGTTCAGGCCGGTCGATTAACCGGCGATCTCTGCCATACGTTGCCACAACGAATAATAGACCCGCCCGGATTTTTGCTCGCGGTGCAGGCGCCAGTTGCCCGGCAGGCCGAGCGTCGACGGTGCGGATTCGCTTTCGGTGTACACCCAGGCGTCTTCGGCCAGCCATTGGCGCTCTTCGAGCAGCTTGCATACGGCGGGCAGCAGGTTCTGGTTGAACGGCGGGTCGAGGAACACCAGGTCGTAAGCCGTGGCGGTCTGGGTTTCCAGATAGCGCAGGGCATCGGCGGTCTGGACCTGGCCGGTGGTGCAACGCAGTGTGCCCAGGTGCTCTTTAAGGCTCGACACCGCGATACTGCTGGCATCCAGCGCCTGCCCCATGGCCGCGCCACGGGACAAGGCTTCGAGGAACAGCGCGCCGCTGCCGGTGAACGGGTCGAGCACCTTGGCACCCGCAACGTACGGTGCAAGCCAGTTGAACAGGGTTTCACGCACCCGGTCCGGCGTCGGGCGCAGGCCCGGGGCATCGGGGAAGCTCAGCTTACGGCTGCGCCATTCGCCGCCGATGATGCGCAGTTGGTTCACGCCGTTGTGCACGTTGTGAACAGGTTTTTTAGGACGGGAAGTAGCCATTAATGCTCCGGAACCCCGAGCGGTTGCTCGGCAGGTTTATCAGTAGGGGCCGGTAACGGCTTTTGCGGCACAGTCGGGCCAGCGCTGACGATGACCATTTTGTCCGTGCTCAGGTGTTTGTTCATGGCCGCTTTGACTTGCTCGACGGTCAGGTTCTGGGACTGCTGCATGAAGTCTTCCAGATGGCTCAACGGCAGATTATAGAAGCCGATGGCGCCCAACTGACCGACGATATCGGCGTTGCTGGCGGTGGACAGCGGGAAGCTGCCGGCCAGTTCGCGCTTGGCGTCATCGAGTTCTTTTTCGGTCGGACCGGTTTCAAGGTAGTCCGCGAGGACGTCCTGCACCAGCTTCAGTGTGCCTTCGCTCATCTCGGCGCGGGTTTGCAGGTTGATCATGAACGGGCCGCGCGCCTGCATCGGACTGAAGCCCGAATATACGCCATAGGCCAGGCCGCGTTTCTCGCGCACTTCGCTCATCAGTCGAGTGCCGAAACCGCCACCACCGAGGATCTGGTTGCCCATGGACAATGCTGCGTAGTCCGGATCATCACGGTCGATACCCAGTTGCGCGAGCATCAGGTTGGTCTGCTTGGACGGGAACTCGATGTGGCCGATGCTGGCCTTGGGTTCGGTCGGTTGGGCGATTTTCGGCAGGGCCGGGCCTTTGGGCAGGGCGGCGGAAACCTGTGCGGCAATGGCTTCGGCTTCGGCGCGGGACAAGTCGCCGACCAGTGCGATCACCACGTTGCCGGCCGCGTAGGCTTTCTCGTGGAAGGCACGCAGTTGCGCCAGGGTAACGGTCGGAACGGTTTTCGCCGTGCCATCGCTGGCGTGCGCGTACGGATGGTCGCCATACAAGCGGTTCATCAGTTCGAGGCTGGCCAGTTTGCCGGGGTTCTGTTTCTGGTATTCGAAGCCGGCGAGCATCTGGTTCTTGATGCGGGTGAACGAGTCGGCAGGGAAGGTCGGTTTGCCGACGACTTCAGCGAACAGCTTCAACGCCGGTTCGCGCTTATCCGGTGCGCTGAGGCTACGCAGCGACGCAACCGCCATGTCTTTGTAGGCACCGTTGCCGAAATCGGCACCCAGGCCTTCGAAGCCTTGGGCGATGGCGCTGACGTCTTTACCCGCCACGCCTTCATTGAGCATGGCGTTGGTCAGCAGGGCCAGGCCAGGTGCGTCACCGTCCTGGCTGCTGCCGGCGGAAAAGATCAGGCGCATGTCGAACATCGGCAGCTCACGGGCTTCGACAAACAAGACTTTGGCGCCTTCGGCGTTGCTCCAGGTTTGCACGTCGAGTTTGCGGTGGCTCGGCTCCTTGCCGTTGAGTTCGGTCAGCGATTGCAGCTTCTGGCTGGCCTTGGCCTTGTCCAGTGCTTCGCTGGCGTTGGACTCGTCGGTCTTCGAGAAATAGAACGCGGCGGACCCGATCAGGGCGACGGCGATCAGGCCCAGCAGGGCCAGGCGTGGTTTTTTATGTTCACTCATGAGTCGTCTCCTCCGGCAGTACATGGGCGACGCTGAGACGTTCGCGGGTGAAATACAGCTTGGCGGCTTTCTGGATGTCTTCCGGGGTCACGCTTTCCAGGTCGGCGAGTTCGGTGTCCATCAGTTTCCAGGACAGGCCGACGGTTTCCAGTTGACCGATGGCGGTGGCCTGGCTGGTGATCGAATCGCGCTCGTAAACGAGGCCGGCGATAACCTGCGCGCGCACGCGCTCCAGTTCTTCAGTGGTCGGTGCGGTGGTTTTCAGCTGTTCAAGCAGCTTCCACAAACCGGCTTCGGCCTGGGCGATGGTTTTCTTTTTCTGGCTGTTCGGTGTTGCCGACAAGGTGAACAGACTGTCGCCGCGGGTGTAGGCGTCGTAGCTCGACGAACCGCCGGACACCAGCTCTTCTCCGCGTTCCAGTTGAGTCGGAATGCGCGCGCTATAGCCGCCATCAAGCAACGCGGAAATCAGACGCAAGGCATTCACCGAGCGCTTGTCTTCAGCAGTAGCGATGCTCGGCACGTTGAAAGCCAGCATCAGGCTCGGCAATTGGGTCTTCACGTGCAGGGTGATCTGGCGTTCGCCGGGTTCGGCCAGTTCCAGCGGTTTTTTCGCGGCAGGCACATCACGTTTGGCGATCGGGCCGAAGTATCGCTGGGCCAGGGTTTTGACTTCCTCAGGCGTCACGTCGCCGACGACCACCAGCGTGGCGTTGTTCGGGACGTACCAGGATTCATACCAGTGGCGCAGCTCTTCGACTTTCATGCGGTCCAGGTCCGCCATCCAGCCGATGGTCGGCGTGTGATAGCCGCTGGCCGGGTACGCCATGGCCTTGAAGCGCTCGTAGGCCTTGGACATGGGTTTGTCGTCGGTACGCAGGCGACGCTCTTCTTTAATGACTTCGATTTCCCGGGCGAACTCGTCCGGTGGCAGGCGCAGGCTGGCCATGCGGTCGGCTTCCAGTTCGAAGGCCACGCCCAGGCGGTCGCGGGCCAGTACCTGGTAGTACGCGGTGAAGTCGTCGCTGGTGAAGGCGTTCTCTTCGGCGCCGAGGTCGCGCAGGATCAGCGACGCTTCGCCGGGGCCGACTTTTTCGCTGCCCTTGAACATCATGTGTTCCAGGGCGTGGGACAGGCCGGTCTGACCCGGTGTCTCGTAGCTGGAACCAACCTTGTACCAGACCTGGGAAACCACCACCGGCGCGCGATGGTCTTCGCGCACGACGACCTTCAAGCCGTTGTCGAGGGTGAATTCGTGGGTCGGTTGTGGATCGGCAGCCAGGGCCGAGAGGGGCAGGCAAACTGTGCTGAGCAGCAGGCCTGCGGCGCGGCGGGCTAGAGCATTCATTCGTTTTTAAACCTTTGGGGCTGCCCGCTTGTTCTTAGCGTCAGCGGGCGAGAGGGTGCTAGGATACTGATCCGTTTTAGCGGCGGCCACGCCTATCAGGCCTTTATGCTCGATCAGGTTGAATGGGTTTGCGACGGAAGGTGTGAATTTATCAACTGAATTCTGCTTTTTCGCCGATTTTGCTGCTTTAGTCCTATGACAAATCGATTCTTTGAGGCGCCGATGAGCGCCTCGACAAAATGTTGCGCGTGAACAAGCTGGGTCAATCGCAGTCTGTTCTGCATCGAATATTTATTTGCCGGGGCGCCATTGGCGCGTCGCTACCGTGAGATAGCCGTCCTCCATGTTTGGTTCCAACGACGACAAGAAGACCCCAGCTGCGGCTGGCGAGAAGAAAAGCCTGTTCGGATGGCTGCGCAAAAAACCGCAGGAAGCCGTCGTCGAACAGCCACAGCCACTTCCTGAGCCAACAACCGCGCCGGCGCCGGTAATAGAAGCAGAACCTGCGCCGGTGGTGTTGCCCATCGCCGAACCGGTGCTGCAACCGGTCGTCGAATCTGTAATCGATGTCGCGGCCGAGTTGCCGCTGGCTCCGGTCGCGGAGCCATGGCTGACCTTGCCGGTGGCGGAAGAGCCGGTGGCATTGGTCGAAGATGAGCTGGCGCCGCATGTGACGCCGCCGATTCCTGCGCCGACTGCATTTACACCAGAGCCAGTTCAGGTTCAGGTGGTTGAGCCAATCGTTGAGGTTGCGCCCGAGCCTATCGTTCCGGCATTCGTTGCGCCGGCTGTTCAGATGCCCGAACCTTCACCTGCAATCGAGCCCGTCGTCGCTGCGCCAGTCGAAACCCCGGTCGAGCCTGCTCGCACCGAAGAGTCCAAGGCCGGTTTCTTCGCCCGCCTCAAGCAAGGTCTGTCCAAAACCAGCGCCAGCATCGGTGAAGGCATGGCCAGCCTGTTCCTGGGCAAGAAAGCCATCGATGACGAGTTGCTTGATGACCTCGAAACCCGCCTGTTGACCGCCGACGTCGGCGTCGAGGCCACTTCGGTGATCATTCAGCGTCTGACCCAAAAGGTCGCGCGCAAAGAACTGGCCGATGCCGATGCGCTGTACAAATCCCTGCAAGCCGAGCTGGCAGCGATGCTCAAGCCTGTCGAGCAACCGCTGAAAATCACCTCGCAGAACAAGCCGTTCGTGATTCTGGTGGTCGGCGTCAACGGCGCCGGCAAGACCACCACCATCGGCAAATTGGCGAAGAAGCTGCAACTGGAAGGCAAGAAAGTCATGCTCGCCGCCGGCGACACCTTCCGCGCTGCCGCCGTTGAGCAATTGCAGGTCTGGGGTGAACGCAACAAGATCCCGGTGATCGCCCAGCACACTGGCGCCGACTCCGCTTCGGTGATCTTCGACGCCGTGCAAGCCGCCAAGGCCCGTGGCATTGATGTGCTGATCGCCGACACCGCCGGTCGTCTGCACACCAAAGACAACCTGATGGAAGAACTGAAAAAGGTTCGCCGGGTCATCAGTAAGCTCGACGCCGACGCGCCGCACGAAGTGCTGCTGGTGCTCGATGCCGGCACCGGCCAGAACGCCATCAACCAGGCCAAGCAATTCAACCAGACCGTCGAGCTGACCGGCCTGGCGCTGACCAAACTCGACGGCACCGCCAAGGGCGGGGTGATCTTCGCCCTGGCCAAGCAGTTTGGCTTGCCGATCCGTTACATCGGCGTCGGCGAAGGCATCGACGATTTGCGCACTTTTGAAGCTGAACCCTTTGTCCAGGCACTGTTTGCCGAGCGGGAGCGTTCATGATTCGTTTCGAACAGGTCGGTAAACGCTACCCGAACGGTCACGTCGGCTTGCATGAGCTGAGCTTTCGAGTTCGTCGGGGTGAGTTTCTGTTTGTGACCGGGCATTCCGGCGCGGGTAAATCCACGCTGTTGCGCCTGTTGCTGGCCATGGAACGCCCGACCAGCGGCAAGCTGCTGCTCGCCGGGCAAGACCTGAGCACCATCAGCAACGCGCAGATTCCTTTCCTGCGCCGGCAAATCGGCGTGGTGTTCCAGAATCATCAGTTGCTGTTCGATCGCACCGTCTTCAACAACGTTGCGCTGCCGTTGCAGATTCTTGGCCTGTCCAAGGCTGAAATCGCCAAACGCGTGGATTCGGCCCTGGAGCGCGTGGCGCTGTCGGACAAGACCGATTTGTACCCTGGCGACCTGTCCACCGGTCAGCAACAGCGCGTCGGCATTGCCCGCGCCATCGTTCACCGCCCGGCCTTGCTGCTGGCGGACGAACCGACCGGTAACCTCGACCCACGTCTGGCGGCAGAAATCATGGGCGTGTTCGAAGACATCAACCGCCTGGGCACCAGCGTGCTGATCGCCAGTCACGACTTGGCGCTGATTGCACGCATGCGCCATCGCATGCTGACCCTGCAACGCGGCCGATTGATCGGCGACGGGGAGGCTGCAGAATGAGCGCAACACGCAGTCCGAAGGTTTCCGAACGCGTGGCCCCGAAAGCCGCCGATCCACAGCCGAAGAAGAAAAAACACGACGACGATGACGGCCCGGACTTTGCCACGCTGTTCCGTGCCTGGGTCGAAAGCCACCGCGCCAGCCTGCTGGACAGCCTGCGCCGCCTCGGCAAGCAGCCGATCGGCAGTTTTTTCACCTGCATGGTGATGGCGGTAGCCCTGAGTTTGCCTATGGGGCTGTCACTTCTGCTAAGTAACGTCGAGCGTCTGGGCGGTTCCTGGCAGCGTGCGGCGCAGATTTCCCTGTACCTGCAAATTGAAGCCAGCCCCGCTGAAGGCGAATCGCTGCGCGAGCAGATCAAGGGCATGCCCGGCGTGGCCGATGCCGAATATGTCGGGCGGGATCAGGCGCTGGAAGAGTTCCAGCAGCAGTCCGGCCTGGGTGAGGCGCTCAAGGAGCTGCCGGAAAACCCGCTGCCTGGCGTGGTGCTGGTGACACCGACCGAAGTCGACAAGCCGGCCCTTGAAGCATTAAGACAAAAACTTTCCGAGTTGCCGAAGGTACAACAGGCGCAGCTTGATCTAGTCTGGGTCGAGCGTCTGGCAGCCATCCTCAAGTTGGGTGACCGTTTTGTCTTCGGTCTGACCGTGCTTTTGGTTTCTGCATTACTTTTGGTGATAGGCAATACCATTCGTCTTCATATTGAAAACCGCCGCACAGAGATAGAAGTGATTAAACTCGTGGGCGGCACTGACAGCTATGTGCGCAGGCCCTTTCTTTATATGGGCGCGCTGTATGGTTTCGGTGCGGGGATCCTTTCCTGGGGCGTGCTGGCGTTTGGCCTTGACTGGTTGAACGACGCGGTCGTCGGGCTGGCCGGTTTGTATGGCAGTGATTTCGCACTGGCCGGTGTGCCGGTTGCCGACGGTCTGTCTCTCTTGCTTGGCGCGGTGCTGTTGGGTTATATCGGTGCATGGATTGCAGTCGCACGTCATCTCAGGGAGCTGGCGCCGAAGTAGAATCTTTTTTGCGCGTGATTGACCTCGCGGTTTTTTGGGAACTTGTACTTGATTTCCCGGTCAATTTTTCGCAGTGCCGAGAGGCACGAGTATGTAAGTGGGAGGTTTTTTCGTATGACCAATTCTTTGCAACCTGCGTATGCGTTGGTTCCGGGTGCGAACCTGGAAGCCTACGTGCACACCGTCAACAGCATTCCATTGCTGACGCCGGAGCAGGAGCGTGAACTGGCCGAGAGTCTCTACTATGAGCAGGATTTGGGGGCGGCTCGGCAGATGGTGCTCGCCCACCTGCGTTTTGTCGTACATATCGCCCGTAGCTATTCCGGCTACGGTCTGGCTCAGGCTGACCTGATCCAGGAAGGTAACGTCGGCCTGATGAAGGCCGTAAAGCGCTTCAACCCGGAAATGGGCGTGCGCCTGGTGTCGTTCGCTGTGCACTGGATCAAGGCGGAAATTCACGAGTTCATCCTGCGCAACTGGCGCATTGTGAAAGTCGCGACCACCAAGGCCCAGCGCAAGCTGTTCTTCAACCTGCGCAGCCAGAAAAAACGTCTGGCCTGGTTGAACAACGAGGAAGTCCATCGTGTGGCGGAAAGCCTCGGCGTAGAGCCTCGGGAAGTGCGCGAGATGGAAAGTCGCCTGACCGGCCATGACATGGCCTTCGACCCAGCTGCCGAAGCAGACGACGACAGCGCTTTCCAGTCGCCGGCCAACTATCTGGAAGACCACCGGTACGACCCGGCGCGTCAACTGGAAGATGCCGACTGGAGCGATAACTCCAACCACAACCTGCACGAAGCGCTGGAAGTGCTGGACGACCGCAGCCGTGACATCCTCTACCAGCGCTGGCTGGCAGAAGAAAAGGCCACGCTGCACGACCTGGCGCAGAAGTACAACGTGTCGGCCGAGCGTATTCGTCAGCTGGAAAAGAGCGCGATGAACAAGCTCAAGGTGTCGATTGCCGCGTAACCGGCGAGCAGACATAAAAAAACGCCTCGATCATTGATCGAGGCGTTTTTGTTTGTGCGCCAGGCATGGCGCGTTGCGCGCAAGCGCAACTGGCTTGGCTG
>NZ_JBSVXD010000159.1:0-13730 GCF_054070755.1 Pseudomonas sp. SDO5591_S426
CGCTATTACCACCCGGATACCGGACGTTATCTGACACCGGATCCGGTGAAGCTGGGGGGAGGACTCAACCAGTATCGGTACACGCCCAATCCGACGGGGTGGGTGGATCCGTTGGGGTTGAGTGGGAATTGCCCGGGGGCGAGTAAGCCAGGATGTCAGACGCCGGATGGTGTTTCTGGCGCTAAGGTTAATAAGGGAAAACCCAATGCGCCCTCTCCATCCCCAAAAAATCGTTACTTGTATCGGGGAGACTCACGAGAGTCTTGGGAGATTTTTGAGGCCGGATTTGAACCTTTAGGAGAGAGTATGGATATCTTTTTACACGCACGGGATAACCGAAACCCTCCAAGCTTTTTTGTCAGTACCTCCACCTCCGAAACGGAGGCTATAAAATTTGCAACCGGTCACGGGTTTGAAGACGGGTTCGTTTATGCAATAAAAAATATTCGTGGGATAGATGTAAACAAAAAGCTCGGCGTTCTTTCACCTCACAGAAGAGAGGTTGAAATTGCTATGCCGGGAGGAGTAGAGAGCAAAGATATTCTCGGTGTCACCCCTGTACGTGCCGATGGCAGCTACGAAGGTTATTCAATCCCTAACCCGAATAGGAAGTGGCCATGAAAACCATAGAAATACCGACTACAACCCATGGGGTAAGACAAAGGGCTGTGATCGAATGCGACCGACAAGAGCGGACGCTAACCTTCGTCATGGAAAATGGCTCACGCAAAACATACACAGCTCAAGATCTGTATGAATGCCTCGGGCTCTTACGAGCCGACTTTCCAGAAACAAAATTCTTATGCAAGGGAGCCAAACTCAACGTTCACCCATCGAGAATGTCATCACAAATGTCTGCCGGGTTAGTGGCCTATGAGCTTCATCTTGGAAGACCAAGCGAGTTGGAGGATTCGATTAACATTTTCGACTATGAAGAAGCAGACATCACAAATGATATTCAGCAACAAAGGGATTTCTACCAATGCTGGATTGACTCTTTGAAGCAATAAGCAGGATGTGCCTGAGTTGCGGATAGCGCCCTAGCATGGGGTGCTAGGGGTCGAGTTACGCCCCCACCTACAACACACAAAAAGCCCAGCAACAGCCGGGCTCGAAAAACTCATAATCCATATCAAACTAACCACCCGCCTTTCCGTCTGTACTCCCCGAAGTCCCACCACTCCCTTCCGAACTACCTGATCCTCCAGACCCACTCCCAGAGTCGCTCCCAGAGTCGCTCCCCACCGAACTCCCACCACTCATGGACCCGCTTCCTGACCCCGGGCTGGTGCTGCTCCCGTTTGCATCACCACCATTCCCACCACCAATCGACCCCGGCGGTAGTGCATTCTCAGGCCCAGAGCCCGCATTCATTTCCGTAGACGGCGGCATCCCGCCCTTGTCGACGGGTGCGTCGCTGCCGGAATACGCCGCAAATGAACTCAGCGACAACAATCCGGCCACCGTCAAAGCAGTCAATGTCGACCTGTTCATGACGAGTCTCCTTTGAAAGTTGCTTACCTGACTTCTGGCACCAGTCACTTTTCAAGGGTGCCGCTCAATCGACGAGCGGCAGCGCGACAGAGGGCGATTCAACTGGGCTCGCCGGAGCAATCCTTGCCGGCAATGTCCGGATCGTCAGGGGTCGCCTCAACATCAGTGCGCTTCACGTCGTCGTTGGGCACTTGCTCTACGCCTGCATCATCGTCTGGTGGACGCTGGTCGCGACTCAAGGGGTCAGTCGGTGAAGGCAACGGATATTCCGGGGTTTCGTCGATGTCAGTGTCTTTCGGGTCAGCATTCATCATGCACCTCTCAAAGAGCCTGAAAAGTAGGCCCTGATCTTTCGAGAAAGGTGCAACGTGGAGGTTCGATCAGAAAGACAACCGGTTAACTAGACCGAAGACTCAGTTAGTCGTCTTCTCCGTCATCGTCCTCTTCTTCAAACTCAAGGTTTCCGACGTCACCCGCGTCATCGGAATCGTTGAGCGGCACTGTCGCGTCATCCATCAAAGAACCCGGGTCTTCATTGCCTGGATCGTTGATGAACGGCAGCCCGCTCGGACCTTTTTGTTCCTTGCCTTCGGTTTCCGGGGTCATGGTGTGCCTCACTTAGTCAGGATGTATAACTGCGACCGAATCAGTGATGTTTGTTTTTATGCTTGTTCTTGTGTTTATGACCGCCACCGGAATGGGAGCTACCGTTGTCGCTTCCCAAATTGTTGCCGACTGCACCACCCGCCGCCCCGCCAAGGCCTGCGCCAATGGTCGAACCCGTGGAGCCACCGAGGCTATTGCCGATCACTGAGCCACCCGCCGAGCCCAGGCCACCGCCCACTGCCGCTTCTGTGCGGCTGCCCTTGGGCGCGCCAACTGCGCTACCCGCCGCACCGCCGACACCGGCGCCAATCGCCGCACCTGTGCTGCCACCCATTTGTCCACCGACCACATTACCCAGCGCACCGCCCAGACCACCGCCGACCGCCGCGGTGCCGTCGCCGGCCGCCATGGCCAATTGAGAGAGGAACACTCCAAAAACAAATGCGGGCAACGTCAAACGTCGATTTGTTGCTTTGCGTTTGGTTTTCGGGTTCATGGCACGCCTCACTTCTTCAGGGGTATGCAAGATTTGAGGCGATGCCCCGAGAAACGTTCAACAACGAAAAAGCCCGGCATATAGCCGGGCTCTTCTAAATGATCAATCTGATCAGTGACGCTTGTGACCTTTGGCCAAGTTGCTGCCGACGCCGCCGCCCAGTGCGCCGCCCAGGCCTGCACCAATAGTCGAGCCGGTCTTGCCGCCCAGGCTGTTGCCGATCACCGAACCACCGGCAGCGCCAACGCCACCGCCGATGGCAGCGCTGGTACGGTGGCCTTTTTTGGCAGCAACGGCACTGCCTGCTGCGCCGGCTACACCAGCACCAATGGCTGCACCGGTGCTGCCGCCCATGCTCTGGCCTACAACGTTACCCAGCGCGCCGCCCAAACCGCCACCAATGGCGGCAGTGCCGTCGCCAGCCATTGCACCTTGTGCAACCAGAAGACCCAGAACCAGAGCAGGCAGTGTGAAACGCATGACAAAAACCTCAAAAAATAGGGGTGTAAACAAAAGGGACGAGATTGAATGCTTTAGAGGAGAAAAAGTCCAGACATGCGCGCGCTCAACCTCGTTGTTGGCGACGGTTGGACAGCGTTTATGGAAAAGGTTTTATCGCAGGCAAAAAAAAGCCCGCTGGGGAACGGGCAGGGTGTTGCTTCTAACGGATGAGTTGAGCCTACGCAGGGCCTTGTGAAAACTTTGTGAAAACCATTTGGGTTAAATATTCATTCACACAATCCATCGCGCACAAAAAACCCCGTTCGATGACGGGGTTCGCTTGCAGGTCCATTACTTCTTGACCGGGGCCGATACCTTGGGAAGAAATTTGCCCTTCAGCACCCGGCACGCCCGGGTCTTGATCTTGTCGACCTCGGTCTGGTCCTCACCGAAACTGGCCACATATTCAGTCTGGCCGCACTGCACGAAATTGTTGATCGGAAACTCTGCGCCGTCGTCCTCGATATACGGATCAGCCATCTCATCACCCCTCTCAAAAACGGGATCGACACCGGCAAGCCCTATTTGCCCGAAATAATATCGATCACCAAGGATTTTGAGACTAGCCGGTCATTACTGGACTTGCCGTTCAGATTGTCCAAAGCCCGACGAGTGGCCCATCTCTGGATCAGCGCAATTTGACCGCCGTCCCCGTCACAAATACCACCACCATCCCGCCCTTGCCGGCAGGCATGCTGATCTCAAAATCGAGGCCCACCACTGCATCCGCCTGAAGTGTCCGCGCCCGTTCCTTGATCTCGTCAGTGGCCTGCTCACGCGCTTCCTTCAACGCACGCTCCAGCGTCTGCGAACGCCCACCGAAGATGTCCCGCATCCCGGCGAACATATCGCGGATGACGTTGACCCCCTGCACCGACTCGGCGCTGACGATGTCCAGATAAGCCGTAATCTGACGGCCTTCGACCGAATGGGTTGTGGTCGTGATCATTGGATTTCCTTGCTGTTCAGATAGTGAGCCAACGCATCAAACGCCGGCAATGTAACGGGATCATTGGCCGAGTTGCCGGCAATCGGATGCGAGGCGTAGCGGACAATCACCATCTCAGCCTGCGGGTCGACATAGATTCGTTGCCCATGAACGCCCCGCGACATAAACGCCCCGCCCTCCTTGTCCGTCACCCACCACATCGACCGGTAACTCCAGCCTTTCAACAACTCATATCCCGCCTGAGCGAAAGCCTGTTTGTCGCCGCGTTGGCGAGCGAGGGTGCAATGCATAACAGGACAGCGAAAATGGGAGTGACAATCCGCAAATAGCGGAGTGAAGACGGGATATGGTATCGATTCCGTTCGAAGCGTAGGCATTAGAGGAGTTTGACCAACAGCGCAGTGACAGTCGCCACTGTACCAATCAAGCCAGTGGCTACGGAGACCGGGTACCAGAAAGTTTCCCGGGTCATCTTGCCAGCTTCAGCGTTCAGCTTGCGCTGTTCAGCCATCAGCCATCAGCTTGAGGATCTCGACATGAATCTTTTCCAGCTCCGCCTGCTTCATGGTGAGTTCCTGCATTCCGTGCGCGTATCCGTTCGGGTGAACGGGCGCAAAACGCCCCCCCTGCGAAAACGTATCAATGAAGCGCCGAAACCTGTGAAAGCGCCTTAACACTTGGCTTTCCAACACACCTTCCCACACGTTGATCCAACGTCCTACATCAAATTCGGAAGCGCCTTCGCATGTAAGCCCAAGAAATCGCAGCAGCCTAAACAACAAAACCCCTGGCTTCTTTCGAAACCAGGGGTTTTGTTTACATCGAATTTGGCGGTGAAGGAGAGATTCGAACTCTCGATACAGTTTCCTGTATACACACTTTCCAGGCGTGCTCCTTAAGCCACTCGGACACTTCACCGTATCTCTTCAAACATGTTCTGTCTGTCGAGGCGCGCTAATGTAGTCGAAAGCTTTTCTGATGGCAAACATTTTTTTCAGAATTTTCATGCGGTTAACGCGATTAGCAGAATGCCCTTGCTCAAGGACATGGCAAACCGGCCAATCTCCGGCTTCGCGCCGGCTTCTATATAGAGGGCAATTCGCCGCTGGCGTGGCGAGCTACGCTTGCCGGGCGGGGAAAGGGTGACTGGCGGGTCAGTCACGGCGCTTTACCTGGCCTGTGGCGGTGGGTAACTTCTGCCCAACTTTATTGAAAGGAATAGCGTCATGAGTGAGTTGATTTCCTACCATCTCGAAGACGGTATCGCGACCCTGACCTTGAGCAATGGCAAGGTCAATGCCATTTCTCCAGACGTGATTTCGGCGTTTAACGCTGCGCTGGATCAGGCCGTAACTGATCGTGCGGTGGTGATCATTACCGGTACGCCTGGGATTCTCTCGGGCGGGTACGATTTGAAAGTGATGACCTCCGGTCCTAAAGAGGCCGTGGCGCTGGTCACGTCCGGCTCGACGCTGGCCCGTCGCCTGTTGTCGCATCCGTTCCCGGTGATTGTGGCTTGCCCAGGTCATGCGGTGGCCAAGGGTGCGTTTCTGCTGTTGTCGGCTGACTACCGCATCGGTGTCGACGGCCCGTTCAGCATCGGTCTGAATGAAGTGCAGATCGGCATGACGATGCACCACGCCGGTATCGAATTGGCCCGTGATCGCCTGCGCAAGTCGGCGTTCCACCGCTCGGTGATCAATGGCGAGATGTTTAACCCGCAGAGCGCGGTGGATGCCGGTTTCCTTGACGTGGTGGTTTCGGCCGAAGAGCTGCAAGGTGCAGCGCTCGCCGCAGCGCGTCAGTTGAAGAAGATCAACATGACTGCACACAAGAACACCAAGCTGAAAGTCCGCAAAGCGTTGCTGGATACCCTGGACAACGCAATCATCCAGGATCAGGAGCATTTGGGTTAAGCCCAAAGCTGCGTTAGCGAAAAGCCCGACCGTCGTGTCGGGCTTTTTCGTACGTACGTCGATGAAAAGCCTGTAACCGCTCTAGAACGCGTCTGACCCATCAGTTGGAAACATGTGCTTAAACATCGGCCATCTCCCGCCTCTGTAGCGGCAATTGCTGAAAACAGTGCACATCCGTACACTGCGCCACCTTTTGTCCCGGTGGGGCCTGAAAATGCTGTTTGCTTTACGTATGTCATTGATGGGCCTGCACTTTATTTTGGCAGGGGTACTGGGTGTAATTCTCGGCCTGTGCCGCCCGTTCAATCCGGACAACAGTCGTTTGTGCGCACGCCTCTACGCGTGGCCAGCCATGTGCATTTTGCGTTTGCGCGTGAAGGCCGATGTCGGACCGTTGATGAATAAGCCCGACAGTTGCGTGATCATCGCCAACCACCAGTCCAACTACGATCTGTTTGTATTCGGCAACGTCGTGCCCCGCCGCACCGTGTGTATCGGCAAGAAGAGCCTGAAGTGGGTGCCACTGTTCGGTCAGTTGTTCTGGCTCGCCGGTAACGTGTTGATTGACCGGGGCAACGCGCAGAAGGCCCGTCAGTCGATGTTGACCACCACCCACACCCTGCAAAACGAAGACACCTCGATCTGGGTGTTTCCCGAAGGCACGCGCAATCTGGGCGAAGAGTTGTTGCCGTTCAAGAAAGGTGCTTTTCAGATGGCCATCGCAGCAGGCGTGCCGATCGTGCCGGTGTGTGTCAGCAGTTACGTCAAACACATGCGATTGAACCGCTGGCGCAGTGGGAAAATTCTGATTCGCTCGTTGCCGGCGATTCCTACTGTGGGTTTGAGCCTCGATGACATGCCGATGCTGATTGCCCAATGCCGCGAACAGATGCGTGAATGCATCGCTTCAATGGACCGGCAACTGCAAACTGCTTGAAAGAAACCCGCCCTGTGCGGGTTTTCTTTTGCCAGTGAACTGCGCAGATTTCACTGACTCTCAAGCAGCAGACAAGGCTAAGCTGAGCACTGCCTGCCACGGCCTTCTTTAGAATTAGAACGCGACCAATAAAAGCTGCCGAGAAGTGAACCAAGACCATGGGTAGAGTTGTTGCTGCTGCGGTTTACAGCGCTGGAAAGAAAGTCACCAATATCACCCTCGACGAAGGCGCGGCCTGGGCGGCAAAGCCTGGTCACTTTGTCTGGATCGGCCTCGAAGAGCCGAACGCAGAGGAACTGTTCAATCTGCAACGACAGTTCAACCTGCATGAACTGGCCATCGAAGACGCCCTGGAAAAACACAGCCGGCCAAAGCTGGAAACCTTCGGCGATGCGCTGTTCATCGTCACGTATTCGCCAATACGCGAAGACGGCAAACTCAAGTTCATCGAGACCCATATTTTTGCCGGTAACGGCTACATCATTACCGCACGCAACGGTCATTCGGCGTCCTACGCCTACGTCCGCCAGCGTTGTGAGGCACGTCCGCTGTTGCTGGAGCACGGGGAAGATTTCGTACTCTATGCCATCCTCGATTTCGTGATCGAGAACTACCAGCCCATGGGTGAAGCGATCCACGCCGAAATCGACGAATTGGAACGCAACGTCATGTGCGGCTCCCTGAACGAGCGCGACATTCAAAAACTCCATAGCCTGCGCCGCGATGTATTGCGCTTGCGCCGGTTTGCAGCGCCGATGGTGGAAATCGGCGAGGAACTGCAAAAGTTGAGCTTTCCATTCATCGACAAGAACATGCGCCCGTATTTCCGCGATGTGCAGATTCATGTGACGCGGCAAATGGAAGACCTGACAACCTTGGCCGATATCGCCAGCCAGACCATCGAGGTCGGGGTGTTGCTGGAGGCGTCACGTCAGAGTGTGGTGCAGCGCAAATTTGCCGCGTGGGCGGCGATTCTGGCGTTTCCGACGGCGGTGGCGGGGATCTATGGGATGAACTTCCAGAACATGCCTGAGTTGACCTGGCATTACGGGTATTTCGCGGTGCTGGGATTTATTACGGTGGGCTGTGTGGGTTTGTGGGCAAGTTTCAAGAAGTCGGGTTGGCTTTAGAGCCACGCTCCCACAGGTATCGCGATATGCCCGTGGGAGTGAGGTGTTAGCTGATTAAACGGTTTCTGGCTTGTGCGCCACAAACCGCATCATCCACTCGGCCACCGTGGTGCCGTGGTGTTCACTGCCCAGACTGGCGATGCCTTTCGAGTAGATCTGCTCACCCAGTGCTTGCTGGCGAATTTCCAGCAAGGCGCGGGAATAGTCGTGGATGAATTCCGGGTGGCCCTGGAAGCACAGAACTTGATCGTTGATGTGGTACGCGGCGAACGGACAGAAATCACTGGAGGCAATGACCGTGGCGTTTTCCGGCAACGCCGTGACCTGATCCTGGTGGCTGATCAACAGGGTCAGCTCTTCGCGCACCGGGCTCATCCACGGCGCCTTGGCCGCGAGTTTGTAGCTGTGAGTGCCGACGCCCCAGCCTTGGGTCGCCCGCTCGCTCTTGCCGCCCAGTAACAGCGCCAGCAACTGATGGCCGAAACACACGCCCAGCAGCTTGTCGCCACGCTCGTAACGGGTCAGCAGGTATTTCCTGAGGGTTTCGATCCACGGATCAGTACCGAAGGAATCGGCCTTGCTGCCAGTGACCAGGTAGGCGTCGAAGGTCAGGTCATCGCTTGGATAGTCACCCTGCACGACGTTGTAGATGGTGAATTCAGCGGCGATGGGTTGCTGCGAAAACAGGTGCTTGAACATCTGCCCGTAGCCCTGATATTGGTCGACCAATTCCGGACGCAGGTTGTCGGTTTCCAGAATGCAGATGCGTAACGACATAAAAAATACCTGACACGTGATGGGAATAATGCACACCCCAGAGCCTGCCTTGAAACACGGTATCAAGGCAAGCCCCACGGTGCGTCAGTTGTCCCTTAGAACGCCTCCCCTTTGGCAGCTTTCTCCAACAACAGCGCTGGTGGCGCGAAGCGCTCGCCGTATTGCCCGGCCAGATACTGGGCGCGGGCGACGAAGTCCTTGACCCCGTACTGATTGATGAACTGCAGCGCACCGCCGGTCCAGGCGGCGAAGCCGATGCCGAAGATCGAGCCGACGTTGGCATCCGCCGTCGAGGTCAGCACGCCCTCCTCCACGCAGCGCACGGTTTCGATGGCTTGCACGAACAGCAGGCGATCACGCACATCTTTTGCCGAGATCTGTCCGTCAGCCTTTTCGAAGCGGGGTTTCAGTTCCGGCCATAAATGTTTTTGAGCGCCAGCCGGGTATTCATAAAAACCACCCCCGGCAGCCTTGCCCGGACGCTTGTACTCGTTGAGCAGCAAGTCAATCACGGCGAACGCCGGGTGCTCAATCAGCTGTTTCCCTTCTGCCTGCAGGTCTTTGGCCGTTTGCTGGCGGATATGGCTCATCAGGCTGAGGGAAACTTCGTCAGAGATCGCCAGAGGCCCGACAGGCATACCGGCCTTGCGCGCTTCGGTCTCGATCATCGGCGCACTGACGCCTTCGCCCAACATGGCGATGCCTTCATTGGTGAACGTGCCGAACACCCGTGACGTGAAGAAACCACGGCTGTCGTTGACCACGATCGGGGTTTTCTTGATTTGCAGGACGAAGTCGAACCCGCGAGCCAGGGTTTCATCGCTGGTATTGGCGCCCTTGATGATTTCCACCAGCGGCATTTTTTCCACGGGGCTGAAGAAATGCAGGCCGATGAATTTGCTTTGGTCCGGTACTGCCGACGCCAGTCCGCTGATCGGTAGTGTCGAGGTATTGGAGGCGATCACCGCGTCCGCGCCGACTATTTTTTGCGCTGCCAAAGACACCTTGGCCTTCAGTTCACGGTCTTCAAACACCGCTTCAATGATCAGGTCACAGCCTGCCAGGTCGGCATCGTTTTCAGTGGGATGAATGCGTGCGAGCACGGCTTCTCGCTGCTCAATGCTCATTTGGCCGCGAGCGACTTTCTTGTCCAACAGCGCCGCCGAGTGCGCCCTGCCCTTCTCGGCTGCCGCGAGGTTGACGTCCTTGAGCACCACGTCGATACCGGCCGATGCGCTGACAAAAGCGATGCCCGCGCCCATCATCCCGGCGCCGAGCACGCCGACTTTCTTCGTCACATAAGGCGCGAAGCCTTGAGGGCGAGATCCACCGGCATTGATTTCGTTGAGCTGGAACCAGAAGGTGCCGATCAGGTTTTTCGAGACCTGACCGGTGGTCAATTCGGTGAAGTAGCGGGTCTCGATCAAGTGCGCGGTGTCGAAATCCACCTGTGCCCCCTCGACCGCCGCACACAGGATTTTCTCGGGAGCAGGCATCGTGCCTTGGGTTTTACTGCGCAGGATGGACGGCGCAATCGCCAGCATTTGTGCAACTTTCGGATTCGATGGCGTGCCACCGGGAATCTGATAGCCCTTCACATCCCAACGCTGCACAGCCGTCGGATTGGCAATAATCCACGCTCGCGCCTTGGTCAGCAGCTCTTCACGATCCGCCGCCAGTTCATCGATCAATCCCGCCTGCAACGCCTGTTGCGGGCGGACTTTTTTACCTTCGAGCAAGTACGGCAGGGCTTTTTCGAGGCCGAGCATGCGCACCATGCGCACTACTCCGCCGCCGCCCGGCAGCAGGCCAAGGGTCACTTCCGGCAGGCCGAGTTGCACCGATGGATTGTCCAGCGCCACCCGATGATGGCAGGCCAGGCAGATTTCCCAGCCGCCGCCGAGCGCAGCGCCGTTGATCGCCGCGACCACCGGTTTGCCGAGGGTTTCCAGGGTGCGCAGTTGCCCCTTGAGGGTCAGCACCATGTCGTAAAAGGCTTTGGCTTCGGGTTTTCCGACCTTGATCAGCTCATTGAGGTCGCCGCCGGCGAAGAAGGTTTTCTTGGCCGAGGTGATGATGACGCCAGCGACGCTGTCCTTGTCGGCTACAAGACGGGCGACACAGTCAGCCATGGCCTCGCGGTACACCGCGTTCATGGTGTTGGCACTCTGGCCCGGCATGTCGATGGTCAGGACGACGATCTGGTCCTGGCCTTTTTCGTAACGAATGGCTTGGCTCATAAACAGGTTCCTTGAAGTCCGGGCTCAGAGGCGTTCGATGATGGTGGCAATGCCCATGCCGCCGCCGACACACAAGGTCGCGAGGCCATAGCGCAGGCGCCGGTTTTCCAGTTCATCGAGCAGGGTGCCGAGAATCGCGCAACCGGTCGCGCCCAGCGGGTGGCCCATGGCGATGGAGCCGCCGTTGACGTTGACCTTTGTCGGGTCGACGGCCATGTCCTTGATGAACTTCAACACCACGGAAGCGAAAGCCTCGTTGACTTCGAACAGGTCGATGTCTTCGACCCGCAGCCCCGCCTTGACCAATGCTTTGCGAGTGGCTGGCGCGGGGCCGGTGAGCATGATGGTCGGGTCAGTGCTGGTCACCGCCGTGGCGACGATTCGTGCCCGTGGTTGCAGGCCCAGCGCCCGGCCCTTGGCTTCCGAGCCGATCAGCATCAACGCGGCGCCGTCGACGATCCCGGAACTGTTGCCGGGGGTGTGGACATGGTTGATCCGCTCGACATGGCTGTAGACCCGCAGCGCGGTGGCGTCGAAACCCATCTGCCCGATCATTTCAAAACTCGGCTTGAGTTTGCCCAGGCCTTCCAGGGTCGATTCGGCGCGAATGAACTCATCGTGATCGAGCAGGATGATGCCGTTCTGATCCTGCACCGGCACCAGCGACTTGTTGAACGAACCGTCGGCCCGCGCCCGCGCGGCTTTTTGTTGCGAGTGCAGCGCGTAGGCATCGACGTCCTGACGGCTGAAACCCTCGAGCGTGGCGATCAGGTCGGCGCCTACGCCCTGCGGGGTGAAATGGCTGTTCAGGTTGGTTTCCGGGTCCAGCGCCCATGCCCCGCCGTCGCTGCCCATGGGCACTCGTGACATGGACTCGACGCCGCCGACCACCACCAGGTCTTCGAAACCGGAGCGGACTTTCATAGCGCCAAGGTTCACCGCCTCCAGCCCGGATGCGCAGAAACGATTGATCTGCACGCCGGCCACGCTGACATCCCAATCGGCTACCTGAGTCGCCGTTTTGGCGATGTCCGAGCCTTGATCGCCGATGGGCGTTACACAGCCGAGCACAACGTCATCGACCTGGCTGGTGTCGAGAGCGGTTCGTTGTTGCAGCGCCGTGAGCAACCCCGCCACCAGGCTCACCGGTTTGACGCTGTGCAAGGCGCCATCGGCCTTGCCTTTGCCACGGGGCGTGCGTAATGCGTCGAAAATCAAAGCTTGGGTCATGACGTCCTCGAACCGCAGTGCAGGTGAGTAAAAACACAGCCCTCACTCTTGGGCCAGAGCGCAATGGATTCAATGACCGCAGCGCTCATCGGCATTGACGGTCACGCTCAGACGGACGGTCGTTAATGGCTCGGTGAACCGGTTCAGGACACGCAGGTGTCTAGCAAAAGGCCGCCCAAGAAGCTGGCAATAGGCCTCATGCCTTTTTAATAGCATCCAGCAAGAACACCATACTAAATGGATCTAAACCAAGCGTGACGCGGGCTCTAAGGTGAAGGTGTACGAAGTTGTCGTCGGGTTTTGCCGAGGCGCTCGTCCTACAGGAAGTGCAACGTTTGCCGTCATGGAGATGGGCAGGCAGGCATCAGGAAATAACAAAAAGAAGGCGGTCAGCCATGTTCAAACAATCGAAAGTTCGTCAAGCCGGGCTCATTCTATTCGCCACCACACTGTTGTTGATTTTGCCGAACCTGACCAAGGTGATCGGCTAGTCGGTCCATAAAAATACGGTTCCAGGGATTTTTATCGCCACGTTAAAAATGTGACTGGCTCGCTACCCGGGCCAGCGTGGCTGTGCCAACCTTTACGGCACTTCCACGACATGGACGGCGATCATTTGAAAACGCTCATTCTGTTTGGGGCCTTGCTGCTCGGCACGCCCCTTTATGCCGCACAGCTGAACCTTGAGCTGGGCGCGAGCAGTCGCACCTGGCAGACCGAGGAGTTGCTCAAGCACCCTCAGATCCAGACCATCACCATTGCCAATGACGTTTCCTATAAACGGGACATGAGCTACCGCGCCGTGCCCCTGGCCGCACTGTTGACCGGCGTTCACCCCGACGAACACCTGCAAGCTGTTGCGCTTGATGGTTTTGCCGCCGAATTGTCGGCTGCGCCACTGCT
Source organism: Pseudomonas sp. SDO5591_S426 (assembly GCF_054070755.1). Classification (NCBI taxonomy): domain Bacteria; kingdom Pseudomonadati; phylum Pseudomonadota; class Gammaproteobacteria; order Pseudomonadales; family Pseudomonadaceae; genus Pseudomonas; species Pseudomonas sp. SDO5591_S426. Next base: position 13,180 of record NZ_JBSVXD010000159.1, read on the forward strand.
CAACTCCCAGGGCGCACGCGCCTGGCTGGCCATCGAAGACCCCGCCAAGCCTTGGCCGCCATTGTCAGAGGGCAAACACAGCGCCGGGCCGTTTTATCTGGTCTGGACCGATCCACGGGCGGGCAATATCAGTCCGGAACAATGGCCGTTCGAAGTCGCCAGCATCAAGCGCATGGCGCCGGTGGCCGAGCGATTCCCTGCCCTGCTGCCCGATCCTGCATTGAAAGCCGATGACCCGGTGAACAAGGGTTTTGCGCTGTTCCAGAAGAACTGTCTGGCGTGCCATCGATTGAACGGCGCCGGGGATTCACAGTTCGGGCCCGACCTGAATATTCCGTACAACCCGACCGAGTACTTCGGCACGGATTTCCTCAAGCGCTACATTCGCGATCCGCAGAGTTTGCGCCAATGGCCGCAGGCGAAGATGCCGGGGTTCTCGGCTGAAGTGCTGCCGGATGAAGATCTGGGGATGTTGGTGGGGTATTTGAAGCATATGGTTGGGCGCAAGGTTAAGCCCTGACACGGGATTCCCTGTAGGAGCTGCCGCAGGC
>NZ_JBSVXD010000160.1:0-13714 GCF_054070755.1 Pseudomonas sp. SDO5591_S426
CGCAGGCTGCGATCTTTTGATTTACTGCGTTTCGCGCTCCAGCAACTGCCGTTTGCGCTCCACTCCCCAGCGATATCCCGAAAGATTGCCATCGCTGCGCACCACGCGATGGCAAGGGATCGCCACCGCCAGACTGTTCGCGCCGCAGGCTTGTGCCACGGCGCGAACGGCTTTCGGCGAACCGATGCGCTGGGCGATATCGGCGTAGCTGGCGGTGCTGCCCACAGGAATCTCTTTTAGCGCTTGCCAGACCCGCTCTTGAAACGCCGTGCCGCGCACATCCAGCGGCAAGTCCAGGCCGAGGGCCGGGGCTTCGATGAAGCCGACAACCTGTGCGATGAGTTGCTCAAAGTCTTGATCGGCGCCAATCAGATTCGCTCGGCGAAACTTGTCTTGAAGGTCGCAGACCAGTTGCTGCGGATCATCACCCAACAGGATCGCGCACACCCCGCGTTCGCTTTGCGCCACCAGAATCGCTCCCAGTGAGCACTGACCGACGGCGAATCGAATGTCGTTGTTCTGCCCGGCAGCACGGTAATCAGCGGGTTTCATGCCCAGCACCTGATCCGCTGCTTCGTAGAAACGACTGTTGGAGTTGAAGCCTGCATCGTACAAAGCGTCCGTCACCGAACTGCCGTCCGCCAGCCGCTCGCGCACCCGGCGTGAGCGATGGGCGGCGGCGTAGCCTTTGGGCGTCAGGCCGGTGACAGCCTTGAACACCCGATGAAAGTGAAAGCTGCTCAGGCCTGCGGTTTCGGCGAGTTCGTTAAGTGCTGGCAGCGCCTCGGCGGTTTCGATCTGGCGGCACGCGGCGGCCACGGTGGCCGCATGTTGCGCGGCGATGTCGCTTTGATCTTTTGCCGTGCGTTTGCTCGGACGATAACCCGCCGCTTGGGCAAGCTCGGCGCTGTCGAAGAATTCGACATTCTGCGGTTTCGGCAAGCGCGACAGGCTGCTGGGATTGCAGTAGACCCCGGTGGTTTTCACCGCATAGACAAACTGCCCGTCCGCCTGCGGATCGCGGGCGACGACGGCGGCCCAGCGTGGATCGTTTTCGGTGGTGATTTTTGTCGATTGGCTTGTCATGGTTTTACATCCGTTGGCCCGTTTGCCGCAGATTAACCACCGCTCAGTACTCCCACACTCCGGCGCTTGCGGTCAAACTCCAGGGCTTCATCGCGCAGTACGAAAAGTGAAGTTGATCCGCTGTTCGCCCAAGCGTGGGTGCTGGCCATCCTTGATCGGCAAGACGCCGTGATAACGCAGGCGATCCACGCCGCCCCAGACCACGATGTCGCCATGCAGCAACGGCACTCGCTGGCTTTTATCGCTACGTTCAAAGCCACCGAACAGGAACATCGCCGGCAAGCCCAGCGACACCGAAACGATCGGCGCTGCGTAGGATTTTTCGTCTTTGTCCTGATGCAAAGACATTTTCGCGCCGGGGACATAGCGGTTGATCAAGCAGGAATCCGGCACGAAATCGCTGAATCCGGCCTCTCGCGCTGCCGCTTGTGCCAAGTCGAAGAAGACGTCGGGCATTGGTGGCCAGGGCAGACCGGTCTGCGGATCGTTGCGGCTGTAGCGATAACCGCTGCGGTCGGTGGTCCAGCCCCAGGTGCCGCAACTGCTCAGGGCCACGGACATGGTGAAACCGCCGGGCGTGATCATCTGCCGAAACGGTGCAGCGGCCAGCACCGCCTCCAGGGCAGGCAGCAAGCGCTCCAGCCACGGCAGGGCAAAGCCTCGCAAAACGTAGGACTGTTCGCCAATCTGCTCGCGCCGGGGCTGCTGCTCAGGCTCTGCATCGGCAAACAGGTCGAAGGTCGTCGGATTCATGGTGCTCATGACGCGTCGTGAAAGATGATGCCAAGGGTATGCCGTTTTCCGCTGTGCAGGCGACTGACGCCGTGACGCAAGGTCACTCGATAATAACCGCGCACGCCTTTGACCGGGCGCTGGTTGACCGCGAAGATCAAACCGTCACCTTTCTTCAGGCCGATGACCTGCGGGCGCGACTGCATTCGCGGGCGTTGCTCGGTCAACACGAACTCGCCACCGGTGAAATCTTCACCCGGCGCTGACAGAAGAATCGCCACTTGCAGCGGGAATACGTGTTCGCCGTATAGATCCTGATGCAGGCAGTTGTAGTCCTGTGGGCCATATTGCAGCAGCAACGGTGTCGGGCGCTGTTGGCCGGCAGCATGGCAGCGTTCGAGGAAATCTTGATGGCTTTCAGGGAAACGGACTGGCAGGTCCATCTGCTCTTGCCAGCGATTGGCAATTGGCACCAGTCGCGGGTAGAGCGCGCTGCGCAGGCGGTCGACGAGACTCGGCAAGGGATACTTGAAGTACTTGTACTCGCCGCGACCAAAACCGTGGCGGGCCATGATCACTTGCGATCGAAAGGGCTCTGATTGGGCATACAAGGCACTGATTTCATCGCAGGCCTTGTGGCTCAACAATGACGGGATGATCGCGCAGCCGTCCTGATCGAGTTGCTGTGCCAGGAGGGGCCAGTCCAGTCTGTGCAGATATTGCTCACTCATTGCCGGGCCTCACGTTGTCGAGGTGGCGAGTCTAGGAGGCCTTGAGGGTGCGAACACTCCGACACTTGCGGTCGAATTTTCCCTCGGAGCAGACGTCCATGTTGTCGCTCCGGACGGATGTTACAGCGCTTTGCTTACGCTGATTTCGCTGATCACGTCGTCCTGCCCATGGATGGCGTCCAGGGCAGCCTTGGCTTCTTCGGCAGTGCCGTTTTCGAGCTGGGCGAACTCGAAACGGCGTTCGCCGTTGAGTTTGTATTTGATGACGTACTTGGTCGTTTGAGCCACGGTCATACCTGTCTGTCTGCGTGTGGGGGCGTTACTCAGCTGAGTTTCGTGCTGGAGCGACGGATGATCTTGATCGAGTGAGTCAGGGTCGGCTTGCGGGTCACGCTGATTGCACGGCGGTTGACCGTGTCGATGGTGATGTTCCAGAAACCGGTGCTCGGCGCGGTAATGCGGGCCGGGAACGTGTCGAACGCGCCGCCGTGGTAAGTGTGGCGGCCGCCATTTTTGAAGCTGCGGAAGTTGGCGTCGTTCATCAAGCGGATGTTGCACATTTGCGAGCATTGAATGACGACGATGTCGTCTTCGTTGAGGTGCTCGCGCTGGTGAATAAATTTCATGGGCGCCTCCAGAAGGGCTTTTTCTACAAAATCAAAACGATAGCAATGGGCGATGGGGCGCAGTTTATCAGCCTCGGCACGTTATTATCCGGCTGTGGTGAGGCGGTTTGACAATAAAAAACAGTTATTCGGCATTCGAAGCGCAATAAATACGCTTGTCTTCGGAGAAAAACCGCAATGGCGCTGTCGGAGGGTCTTTATCGGAGGTTTCGTATGAAGTGGGGTGTGTGGGTCCTGCCAGTGGCGTTGGCGACAAGTGGTTGCGCAAGTGTCTCGGAGATCAACCAGTCATTGCCGACCATGAACGTGATTTCCGGCAAGAAACCCCTTGAGTACGCGCAATGCCTGAGCGATAAGCTCGCCGACAGCCGCGGCGCCCTGCAAATCGAACCGCAGAAAGACGGCGTTCGGGTGATCGTGCCGCAGAAGCTTTCATCGGGGCCGGCCGCCGTGTTCGACATCGAAGAGCGCTCCGGCGGCAGCGCAATCAAGCTCCATGAACGCATCTCCAATGTGCCGTTGCGCCCTTGGGATGTGCGCAATGCCGCGACCGCGTGCATTTCCGGCTGATAGACTAGCGATATTCAACACACATGCCGTCAAAGCGCTACTTTGGCGGCATTGTCATTTCTGGAGTCGGGCATGAAGCGAGAGCGGGTACGGGAGTGCCATGCAGAGGGTCAAATCTGCACCACCCATGTGATTCAGAATCCGGCGAGTCCCGGGGAATGGATCGTGTTTTTCAAGAAAAGCGCCGGTCGCAGTTTTTTCCTGGTGGATGACAACGATGAAGTCGAATCCTTCACGAGCGTCGACGAATTGATCGAAACCGTGCGCGGCCTTGGGATCAAATTCGCCGAAATCCACATGTAGGGCAGGGCGCCTTACTTGCAGACCACCACCACGCTACGGTTCTTGTAGTTGCCGACGTCGACCCCCAGGGTCTTGTCGCTTTCCGCGGGCGCCGGGCTGCCATCGGTACCGACGATGCGGTAGCCGGTGCCGGCACACGAGGCATCGGCTTTTTCGTAGCAGGTTGCCCAGGAATTGGCTTCTCCGGAGCAATCGATAGCCAGGCCTTGTTCGCCGTTGTTCAGATACGTTGTTTCGGACGTCGCGCAGCCACTCAGGGCCAGAACTGCAATCAGTGGCAAAAATCTAGTCATGTGTTTGTCGTCGTCATAGTGGTGGGCAAAGCCTGTGACAGCGCCGCGGGCAAAAGGTTATAGCCAAAGGCCACTTCCTGCACGTATTCGCAAAAAAAGCCCTGCGCAATGGCAGGGCTGTGGGCGCGTCGGCTGACGATCAGTTCTTGTCCTTGCCGCGGCGCTTGGGCTCCGGGTGTTCAAGTTGCAACACCGATGCCACTTCGACCGCCATGGCTTCAGAAGGGAAGGGCCCGGCGATACTCTCGCCGCCGACGCTGTCTACCCACCACTGGCCGTCTTTCGCCTTGTTGATCAGGTACCCGTTGACGCTTTTTGCTGCCGACATCTATCTGCCTCGTTGGCTGGTTCAAGTGCGCCATGATAGCGCCAAACGCACATGTCCGGTGCCGATGGGTGTAGGGTGGTGCGATTGTTGACAATTGATAACCGTGCAAGTCTGCCGGTCTCTGCTATCAATAAGGTGCCGCGCAGCGATCTGCGCTGGCCCGTGCGGAACTATCCGCGAGAATATTTCTCTATGTTGACATCGGTTAGCCAGCGCGGGGCATTGTAAGGTGCACGCCGCCTGATTAGACTGCGCCGAAACTCGTACACACAGCCCTTTCAAGGACTTATATGATCAAGAAATGCTTGTTCCCAGCAGCCGGTTACGGTACTCGCTTCCTGCCAGCGACTAAAGCCATGCCCAAAGAAATGCTGCCGGTGGTAAACAAGCCACTGATCCAGTACGGCGTCGAAGAAGCACTGGATGCCGGTTTGACCGAAATCTCCATCGTCACCGGTCGCGGCAAGCGCGCCCTGGAAGACCACTTCGACATCAGCTACGAGCTGGAAAACCAGATCAAAGGCACCGACAAGGAAAAATACCTGGTCGGCATCCGCAAGCTGCTGGACGAGTGCTCGTTCTCCTACACCCGTCAGACCGAAATGAAAGGCCTGGGCCACGCGATCCTGACCGGCCGTCCGCTGATCGGCGACGAACCTTTCGCCGTAGTGCTGGCGGACGACTTGTGCGTCAACCTTGAAGGCGACGGCGTACTGACCCAGATGGTCAAGCTGTACAAGCAGTTCCGCTGCTCGATCGTGGCCATCCAGGAAGTCGATCCGCAAGAGACCCACAAGTACGGCGTGATCGCCGGCGAGATGATCCGCGACGACATCTACCGCGTACACAGCATGGTTGAAAAGCCAAAGCCTGAAGATGCACCGTCGAACCTGGCCATCATCGGCCGCTACATCCTGACCCCGGACATCTTCGACCTGATCGAACAGACCGAGCCAGGCAAGGGCGGCGAAATCCAGATCACCGACGCCCTGATGAAACAAGCCCAGAACGGCTGCGTAATGGCCTACAAGTTCAAGGGCAAGCGTTTTGACTGCGGTGGTGCTGAAGGCTACATCGACGCAACCAACTTCTGCTTCGAGAACTTCTACAAGACGGGTAAGGCTTACTGATAGCCTGAGTTGCTCGTGTTGGAAATCAAACTTCGCTCTGTGTAAAAAATACAGGTGAAGGATTAAGCAAACGCCCCGACTTCGTTCGGGGCGTTTGCTTTTGTGCTGGCTCAGTTACGTAGCGGAATGAAAGGTAGGCGTCGTCTGACATCCATTGGTAGGAGTTGCGAAAGAAAATCCTGATTTGTTAATAGCCAGCACAAGCGGTGATTGTCGGGGCTAGAAACCTCTGTGTTAAATGAAATATGCAAGGGCCGGTTTGTTCGGCGTGACTAATGTCGCGTCAAGGGCGCGTAAGTCGCTGAGGTTTACGAGGACATGGAGTTTCGCGAATGGCGTTAACAGGGAGCGTGACCGTAAAACGGTGGTTGGCTCTGAGCGTGCTGATGCTACCGGTACTGCTGGTAACAATTGACAATACGGTACTTGGATTCGCGTTGCCAAAGATCGCTGAGGCCCTACGTCCGAGCGCCAGCCAGCAGTTGTGGATGATCGATGCGTATTCGTTGGTCTTGGCGGGGTTGCTGGTGTCGATGGGTAGTCTGGGAGATCGAGTCGGTCATCGTAAGTTGTTGCTGGCCGGGTCCTTGGGTTTTGCGATGGTGTCGGTGCTAACCGCGTTTTCCGATACCGCCACACAACTGATTGCCGGGCGAGCTTGTATGGGCGTTTTCGGTGCAATGCTGATGCCCTCAACGTTGGCATTGATACGTTCGGTGTTCGAGGACCGAGAAGAACGCAGGTTGGCAGTCGCGATCTGGGCAACGACATTGACAGTAGGTTCGGCACTCGGTCCTTTGGTGGGCGGTGTATTGCTGGAGTTTTTCAGTTGGGGGGCGATTTTCCTGTTGGCGGTGCCCGTGTTGGTGCCACTGCTGATATTGGGCCCAATGTTGTTGCCCGAATCCGAGCGAGATGCTTCAGGGCCGCTGGATCCGCTTAGCATCCTGCAATCGATGGTTGCCCTTGGTGCCATCGTCTATGGCATTAAACACAGCGCAAGTAATGGTCTCGACTGGATGACGCTGACAGCGTCTGTAGTCGGCGCAGTTGCGGGCTGGATGTTTGTGCGTCGACAGTTACGTCTGCCAGTGCCGCTGATGGACCTGACTCTGTTCCGCAGTGGCACCTTTAGCGGCTCTGTCGCGATCAATTTGATGAGTCTCGCGTTTCTCGTCGGCTTCGTATTCTTTACCACTCAGTTCCTGCAGATCGTTCTTCAGATGTCGCCCTTGAGTGCTAGCCTCGCGTTGATTCCTGGTCAGGTCATGGCGATTGTAGTGGGGATGGCGGTCGTGCCTGTCGCGCAGCGATTACAGGTGCATGTGCTGATACCGATTTTGATGGCGTTTGCTGGCGCTGCTTTTTTGCTGGTCGCCAGCATGGGCAGTAGCCTGACCGTTCTAGTGGTGGCTTTTGCCTTGCTGAACATTGGCGTGGGCGCGATCGCGACGGTGTCCAATGATGTGATTTTGTCGGCCGCACCGCCGGCAAAGGCGGGTGCCGCGTCTGCGATTAGCGAAACGGCCTATGAAGTGGGTGTGGTTTTGGGGACGACAGTGCTCGGCGGTGTCGTCACTGCCTATTATCGCGGTGCATTGCAGCTACCGGGGTTCCTGAGCGATGTGCAGATGATGCTGGCGAGTGAGACGCTGTCTGGCGCCTATCATGTGGCGGCAGACTTATCTGGTGATCAAGCAAGGGAATTGATGGCGCAGGCGGGAAGGGCATTCGAAGGTGGAATCGGTTTGGTTTCTTGGGTGAAGTTCGGTTTGGCACTCATGGCGATTTTGATTGCTTGGCGCACTCTGCGGACATCGAAAACGCAATTTGCAGAGGGGCATTGATCGAAAACGAAGATTGGGCAACGCATTTCAGCACAATACTTGCTCAGTGGCCGTCCGCAGGTATGCTGTTGGCCTGCCGAGGAGATTGAAAATGGCCTACGATTTTGACCTTTATGTGATTGGTGCCGGTTCTGGTGGTGTGCGGGCTGCGCGGTTTGCGGCGGGGTTCGGGGCGAAAGTGGCCGTGGCCGAGAGTCGCTATCTGGGCGGCACTTGTGTGAACGTCGGCTGTGTGCCGAAAAAATTGCTGGTCTACGGCGCGCACTTTGCCGAGGATTTCGAGCAGGCTTCGGGTTTCGGCTGGACTCTGGGCGAGGCGCAGTTTGATTGGCCGACGCTGATCGCCAACAAGGATCGCGAGATCAATCGCCTGAATGGCATTTATCGCAATCTGCTGGTCAACAGCGGTGTGACCCTGCATGAAGGCCACGCCAAGATCGTCGACCCGCATACGGTCGAGATCAATGGCGAGCGTTTCACTGCGGAAAACATCCTGATTGCTACTGGCGGCTGGCCGCAGATCCCGGAGATTCCGGGGCATGAACACGCGATCAGTTCCAACCAGGCATTCTTCCTCAAAGAGCTGCCCAAGCGTGTGTTGGTAGTGGGCGGTGGTTACATCGCGGTCGAGTTCGCCGGGATTTTCCATGGCCTGGGCGCGCAGACCACGCTGCTGTATCGCGGTGAGTTGTTCCTGCGCGGTTTCGACGGCGCGGTACGCAAGCATTTGCAGGAAGAGCTGACGAAGCGCGGCATGGACCTGCAATTCAATGCCGACATCGAGCGTATCGACAAGCAGGCCGACGGCAGCTTGAAAGTCACGCTCAAGGATGGTCGTCAGCTAGAGGCCGATTGCGTGTTCTACGCCACCGGTCGCCGTCCGATGCTGGACAACCTCGGGCTGGAAAACACCGGGGTCAAGCTCGACAAGAAAGGCTTCGTCGAAGTGGATGAGTTGTACCAGACCGCCGAACCGTCGATCCTCGCTCTCGGTGATGTGATCGGTCGCGTGCAGCTGACGCCTGTTGCACTGGCCGAAGGCATGGCAGTGGCACGACGTTTGTTCAAGCCTGAGCAATATCGTCCGGTGGATTACAAGATGATCCCGACGGCGGTGTTCAGCTTGCCGAACATCGGCACCGTTGGCTTGACCGAAGAAGAGGCGCGCGAAGCCGGCCATGAAGTGCAGGTCTACGAAAGCCGCTTCCGGCCAATGAAGCTGACCCTGACCGAATGCCAGGAACGCACGCTGATGAAGCTGGTGGTGGATGCCAAGACCGACAAGGTGTTGGGTTGCCACATGGTCGGTCCGGATGCCGGTGAAATCGTTCAGGGCCTGGCGATCGCCTTGAAGGCTGGCGCTACCAAGCGCCACTTCGACGAAACCATCGGCGTGCACCCGACGGCCGCCGAAGAGTTCGTCACCATGCGCACGCCTGTCGCTGGTTAATCGTCCTTGGCGGCGTCTGCCGTTGCTGCAACAGCAGCGGCCAGACGTACGCTTTCTTCCAGCTCCGACTGGGTCTTGGTCAGTTCAATTTCCAGCGATTTGTTGATCTGCGATTGCTCGTCGATGTTCTGTTTCAGCGCCTGACTTTCCAGCAACGCAACGCGCAGGCGTTCCTGGAGGAGGGTGCGTTCGCCATCGACTCGGGTGGCTTGTTCCAGCAGCTGATCCTGGCGGCTGTTGCTCTGCTTGAGTTGTTCTTGCATCAGGCTCAACTCGCGCAGCGTGCCACGGTTCTCGGTCAGCAGGCGCTCGTTGTCGCGGTGCAGTTGGGTGACTTCATCCTGGCGCACCAATGCGCTTTGTTGCGCCTGACGCAACTCCATCTGCAACTGCTGCACCTGACCTTCATGGCGACTGTGTTCCTGCTCGCGCTGCTCTTTGACGGCGTTGCGATAGTGCTCAAGTGCATCGCGGGCATGCAGGTGTTTCTCTTCCAGCGAGCGGATCTGCTCGTCCTTGTCTTGCAAGCGTAATTCGAAATCGGCCAGTGCCTGATTCAGCCCGGCGTTACGGGTTTGTTCGGTTTGCAGACTGGCGCGGGTTTCGTGCAGTGCCTCCGATTCCTGGGTCAGCGCCAGGCTCTGAATCTCGTATTGCTGGTGCAGTTCAGTGTTGGTTTCCTCGGCTTGCGCCAGCTGCGTTTCCAGTGCTTTGCGTTGCTGCTCGAACTGTTCGCGGGCCTGATCGATCGGCTCCTGCGCCTGTTCCTTCAAGCGTTGCGCCAGTCGTGAAACCAGCGCCGTCAGTTCGTCATCGATAGGTTCTGCGGGCTCTGCTTCAGTGCGCGGAGTGCTGTCATCCAACTCTTTCAGGTAACGATGAATCGTGGTTTTCGAGCCGGTATTGCCCATTTCGATCCGCACTGCATCGATGGTCGGGTTTTCGCCGCGGGCGAGGATCGCCATTCGTGCAGCTAGAACCACTGCTTTGTTTACACCGCCACGGGCCATGATTACTCCTACGATTTCGTGATGTGGTACGTATTACGCGAATACACATTGTACCATTCAAATTTAAAAGATAAATACGACACCGTATTAACACGGGATATACTGGTATTACCCCGTGTGATACGCCATAAATCCACTTCTACCGGTAAAAGCAGTACGCATTCGAGAGTTGGACCCATGACTGAGCTGGATCGTTACCTGCAGGCCGCGACGCGCGACAACACCCGTCGCAGCTATCGCGCGGCCATCGAGCATTTCGAGGTGACGTGGGGTGGTTTTCTGCCGGCCACCAGTGACAGCGTCGCGCGTTATCTGGTCGCTCACGCGGGCGTGCTGTCGATCAACACCTTGAAGCTGCGCTTGTCCGCGTTGGCGCAATGGCACAACAGCCAGGGTTTTGCCGACCCGACCAAGGCGCCGGTGGTGCGCAAGGTGTTCAAGGGCATTCGTGCGCTGCATCCGGCTCAGGAGAAGCAGGCGCAGCCGTTGCAGCTTCAACAGTTGGAGCAAGTCATTGCCTGGCTGGATCAGGAAGCGCAAACCGCCAGGGCTCAAGGCGATCGGCCCGGTTTGCTTAGAGCGAAGCGTGACACTGCGCTGATTCTGCTGGGCTTCTGGCGCGGCTTTCGTAGTGACGAGCTGTGTCGATTGCAGGTCGACCATGTGCAAGCCCATGCCGGCTCCGGCATCACCTTGTACCTGCCGCGCAGCAAGAGCGATCGCGAAAACCTCGGCAAGACATACCAGACGCCCGCCTTGCAGCGCTTGTGCCCGGTGCAGGCCTACATCGACTGGATCAGCGAAGCCGCTTTGGTGCGCGGGCCGGTTTTTCGCGGCATCGATCGCTGGGGGCATTTAAGTGAAGAGGGCCTGCACGCCAACAGCGTGATACCACTGTTACGCCAGGCGCTCGGGCGCGCGGGCATCGCCGCGGAACACTACACCAGCCATTCCTTGCGCCGGGGATTTGCCTCGTGGGCGCATCAGGCTGGCTGGGATTTGAAGTCGTTGATGAGCTACGTCGGCTGGAAGGACATGAAGTCCGCCATGCGCTACATCGAAGCCAGCCCGTTTCTGGGTATGAAGCGCGTCGAGGAAAAACCGCTGGTTACCTAAATACGGTTTTCTTCTATTAATACAGTTGGCTAATAGCGAAAGCCAATCAGCAGCATCAGGTTTGCCAATGAGCTATCGAGCGTTTGGATAGGTAAAGTTCTTTCCATCAACTTCTTAACCCCTGACGGAGAGTCAACGATGCCTATCATCAACAGCCAAGTAAAACCGTTCAAAGCTGACGCATTCAAAAACGGCGACTTCGTAAAAGTCTCGGACGCTGACCTGAAAGGCAAATGGTCTGTCGTTTTCTTCTACCCAGCAGACTTCACCTTCGTATGCCCAACCGAGCTGGAAGACCTGGCTGACAACTACGACGCATTCCAGAAGCTGGGCGTCGAGATCTACAGCGTTTCCACCGACACTCACTTTGCCCACGCTGCCTGGCACAACACTTCGCCAGCCATCGGCAAGATCCAGTACACCATGATCGGCGACCCAACCCACGCCATCTCCCGCAACTTCGACGTGCTGATCGAAGAAGCTGGTCTGGCTGACCGTGGAACCTTCGTGATCAACCCTGAAGGCCAAATCAAAATCGTTGAACTGAACGATGGCGGTGTAGGCCGTGACGCTTCCGAGCTGCTGCGCAAAATCAAGGCTGCTCAATACGTCGCTGCTCACCCAGGCCAGGTTTGCCCAGCCAAGTGGAAAGAAGGCGAGGCCACTCTGGCTCCGTCCCTGGACCTGGTCGGCAAGATCTAAGTCTGTGACGCGCTTCATCAGGGCGGACTTCCGCACCTTCTAAGCAAGCTGCACCGCCCAATAAAAACGCCCGGGCGAGATTCGCTCGGGCGTTTTTTTGTCTCAAAAATTCAAGGAAATCGCCCGTATGTTGGACACCAATCTTAAAGCCCAGTTGAAATCGTACCTGGAACGGGTCACCCAGCCGATCGAGATCGTTGCTTCTCTCGACGACGGTGCGAAATCCCAGGAAATGCTTGAACTGCTGAAAGACGTTGCCAGTCTTTCCAGCCAAATTACCTTGATCGACAACGGTGACGATGCACGCAAGCCGTCGTTCTCGATCAATCGCCCGGGTGCCGACATCAGCCTGCGTTTCGCCGGCATCCCGATGGGCCACGAATTCACGTCCTTGGTGCTGGCCCTGCTGCAAGTCGGCGGCCACCCTTCGAAGGCCAGTGTCGAAGTCATTGAACAGATCCGTTCGCTCAAGGGCGAGTTCAACTTCGAGACTTACTTCTCGCTGTCCTGCCAGAACTGCCCGGACGTGGTCCAGGCGCTGAACCTGATGGCGGTGCTGAACCCGAACGTTCGCCACGTCGCTATCGACGGCGCGCTGTTCCAGGCCGAAGTCGATGAGCGTCAGGTCATGGCGGTGCCGAGCATCTACCTTAACGGCGTGAACTTCGGCCAGGGTCGCATGGGCCTGGAAGAAATCCTCGCCAAGCTCGACACCAGTGGTATCGAACGTCAGGCCGAGAAGATCAGCGCCAAAGAAGCCTTTGACGTGCTGGTGGTTGGCGGTGGCCCGGCGGGTGCAGCGGCGGCAATCTACGCCGCTCGTAAAGGTATTCGTACCGGTGTCGCGGCTGAGCGTTTTGGTGGCCAGGTGCTGGATACCATGGCGATCGAAAACTTCATTTCGGTTCAGGAAACCGAAGGGCCGAAACTGGCCAGCGCTCTCGAAGAACACGTCAAGCAATACGACGTCGACATCATGAATCTGCAGCGTGCCACCGCGTTGATTCCGGCGAAGAATCCTGGTGAGTTGCACGAAGTTCGCTTCGAAAGCGGCGCCACCCTGAAAACCAAGGCGCTGATCCTTGCCACCGGCGCACGCTGGCGCGAAATGGGCGTGCCGGGCGAGCAGGAATATAAAGCCAAAGGCGTATGTTTCTGCCCGCACTGCGACGGCCCGCTGTTCAAGGGCAAGCGCGTAGCGGTCATCGGCGGCGGTAACTCCGGCGTTGAAGCGGCAATCGACCTGGCGGGCATTGTCAGCCACGTCACGCTGCTGGAGTTCGACAGCAAGCTGCGCGCCGATGCGGTGCTGCAACGCAAGTTGTTCAGCCTGCCGAACGTCGATGTCATCACCAGCGCACTGACCAGTGAAGTGAAGGGTGATGGGCAGAAGGTCAACGGCCTGGTCTACAAGGATCGCGATTCAGGTGAGTTCAGCACGATCAACCTCGAAGGCATCTTCGTGCAGATCGGTTTGCTGCCGAACACCGATTGGCTCAAAGGCACCGTCGAGTTATCGCCGCGCGGCGAGATCATCGTCGATGCGCGTGGCGAGACATCGCTGCCGGGCGTGTTTGCCGCTGGCGACGTGACCACCGTGCCGTACAAGCAGATCGTGATTGCGGTGGGCGAGGGCGCCAAGGCTTCCCTCAGCGCATTCGACCACTTGATCCGGACGTCGGCCCCGGCGTAAACCGGGACGCTGAAAACACAAAACCCCATGAGTGATCATGGTGTTTTTTTGTAGATCAAAAGATCGCAGCCTGCGGCAGCTCCTACACCAATCTATG
>NZ_JBSVXD010000161.1:0-13633 GCF_054070755.1 Pseudomonas sp. SDO5591_S426
CTTTTAGCTCTTAAATCAAAAGATCGCAGCCTTCGGCAGCTCCTACAGGAAAGCGCACCAAAACCTGCGATCTTTTTATGAGTCATCAACCGAGCTGTGCGGCGACCGACTCCGGGATTTCGGCGTTGGAGTAAACGTTCTGCACGTCATCCAGGTCTTCGAGCATGTCGATCAGCTTGAGGACTTTCTCGGCGCCTTCCAGATCCAGTTCGGCGCTGGTGGTCGGCAGCATGACGATTTCGGCGTCATCACCTTTGAAACCGGCCGCTTCCAGCGCATTACGCACGGCGTAGAACCCGGAGAACGAGGTGAACACATCGATCGAACCGTCTTCGTTGGTCACCACGTCATCGGCGTCGGCTTCCATGGCCGCTTCGATCAGCGCGTCTTCGTCGACACCGGCAGCGAAGGAGATCTGCCCCTTGCGCTCGAACAGATAGGCAACCGAACCGTCGGTACCGAGGTTGCCGCCACACTTGCTGAACGCATGGCGAACAGCGGCAGCGGTGCGATTGCGGTTGTCGGTCATGCACTCGACCATCACCGCCACGCCGCCAGGACCGTAACCTTCGTAGGTCAGTTCGACCATATCGTCGGTGTCGGCCGCACCTGCGCCACGGGCAACTGCCCGATCGATGATGTCGCGGCTCATGTTCGCGCCAAGGGCCTTGTCCAGCGCCAGGCGCAGACGCGGGTTGGAACCTGGATCACCGCCACCCTGACGGGCCGCGACAGTCAGCTCACGAATCCACTTGGTGAAAATCTTGCCTTTTTTGGCATCCTGACGTTCTTTGCGGTGCTTGATGTTCGCCCACTTGGAATGACCTGCCATAACTCGCTCCGAATTCTCTTTGAAACATTGCCCGCCACGCTGTTCCGCGCCGGCCGGCAAACAAAAAAATCTTGAACAGCTCTATCTATAAAGAAAGGGCGCATCCACGGATGCGCCCTTCTGGTCAGCCTTACTCGGCCTTTGGCGTTTCGCGCAGACGAATGTGCAATTCGCGCAATGCCTTGGCATCGACCTGACCCGGTGCCTGAGTCATGACATCCGCCGCGCTCTGGGTTTTCGGGAAGGCGATCACTTCACGGATCGACTGGGCGCCGGTCATCAGCATCACCAGACGGTCCAGACCGAAGGCCAGACCACCGTGCGGCGGCGCGCCGTACTTCAGCGCGTCGAGCAGGAAGCCGAATTTCTCTTCCTGTTCCGCTTCGTTGATACCCAGCAGACGGAATACAGTCTGTTGCATCTCTTTGCGGTGGATACGGATCGAACCGCCGCCCAGCTCGGTGCCGTTCAGAACCATGTCGTAGGCACGGGATAGCGCGGTTGCCGGGTTGGCTTCCAGCTCTTCCGGGGTGCACTTCGGTGCGGTGAACGGGTGGTGCAAGGCGGTGAAGCTGCCGTCGTCGTTCTCTTCGAACATCGGGAAGTCGACGACCCACATCGGTGCCCACTTGCAGGTCAGCAGGTCCAGGTCGTGGCCCAGTTTGATCCGCAGCGCGCCCAGGGCTTCGCTGACGATCTTGGCCTTGTCGGCGCCGAAGAACACGATGTCGCCGTCAACTGCACCCACGCGATCAAGGATAGCGTTGAGGTTTTCCAGCGGGATGTTTTTCACGATCGGCGATTGCAGACCGTCAACACCGGCAGCGCGCTCGTTGACCTTGATGTACGCCAGGCCTTTGGCACCGTAGATACCGACAAACTTGGTGTAGTCGTCGATCTGCTTGCGCGGCATGCTCGCCCCGCCTGGAACGCGCAAAGCGGCGATACGGCATTTCGGGTCGTTGGCCGGGCCGCTGAACACCTTGAAATCGACTTCCTTGAGCTGATCGGCAACGTCAACCAGTTCCAGCGGGTTACGCAGGTCCGGCTTGTCGGAACCGTAGCGACGCATGGCCTCTTCGAAGGTCATGTGCGGGAAATCACCGAATTCCAGACCCAGCACTTCCTTGAACAGGTTGCGGATCATTTGCTCGGTCAGGCCCATGATCTCTTTTTCATCGAGGAAGCTGGTCTCGATGTCGATCTGGGTGAATTCCGGCTGGCGGTCGGCACGCAGGTCTTCGTCACGGAAGCACTTGGCGATCTGGTAGTAACGGTCGAAGCCGGCCACCATCAGCAGTTGCTTGAACAGTTGCGGCGATTGCGGCAGGGCGAAGAACGAACCGGCGTGGGTACGGCTCGGCACCAGGTAGTCGCGAGCGCCTTCCGGAGTAGCGCGGGTCAGGATCGGCGTCTCGACGTCGAGGAAGCCGTTCTCGTCCAGGAAGCGACGGATGCTGGTGGTCATGCGCGAACGCAGACGCAGCTTCTCGGCCATTTCCGGGCGACGCAGATCCAGGAAGCGATAACGCAGACGGGTCTCTTCGCCGACGTCGGAGAACTCGTTCAACGGGAACGGCGGGGTTTCCGATTCGTTCAGCACTTCCAGTTCATAACCGAGGACTTCGATCATGCCCGACGCCATGTTGGCGTTGGTAGCACCTGCCGGACGCAGGCGAACCTTGCCGGTGATCTTCACGACGTACTCGCTGCGCACGCGATCGGCGGCGGCGAAGGATTCAGCGCGGTCCGGATCGAACACGACCTGGGCCAGACCGTCACGATCACGGATATCGAGGAAAATCACCCCACCGTGGTCACGGCGACGGTGGACCCATCCGCAAAGGGTAATTTCCTGGCCTTCCAGGCTTTCGTTCAGTTGGCCGCAATAATGGCTGCGCATCATGGTCGTGGTTTCACTTCTCGTAATTCGAAATTCGGTTGGAGATCCTGCAGCAGCCCCCGCCTTTAAAAAGTCGTCGGGTGATGCAAGAGCACACGTGTCGTTCAACTCAGGTTCCAGACCTTAGTCAGCTTTGTCGCCGCCGGCCAGGTTCTTCTTGGAACCGGTCTTGAAATCGGTTTCGTACCAGCCAGTACCGCTGAGGCGGAAGCCCGGCATGGACAGCATCTTCTTAAGTTCTGGCGCCTGGCACGCAGGGCAGTCGACCAGCGGTGCATCGCTGATCTTTTGAATGGCTTCCAACTGATGACCACAGGAAGCACATTGATAATCGTACATCGGCATGGAGGTTGTCTCGGCGATCAGATTGCTACCGCACACGCGGGGTTTTGCGGCAAAGAGCGGGATTATATCCATTAAATGCGGCCTGTGCAGCCGTAAGACTGCACAGATCGACATGCGACCCTTTCACTGCCGAGACTGAGGCATCACCCCACAACCTCCTTCCTTGAGACTGTGTACAACACAGACCACCCGCACTAGTCCGCTGAAGTTCTTCACCCCACCATGGCGCAAATGCACTTCGCGGTCCACGTGGGACAACAACGCGCTGACCGAGCAGCCATTGAGCCGGGCGATTTCGCCCAGAATATCCCAGTAAACCTGCTCAAGTCGCAAACAGGTGGCGAAGCCATTCAACCGCACCGACCGGGACAAAGGCTGAACCAGCCCCATATCGAATTCACTGACAAATGGATCAATCCTTTTGTCCTTTACAGGATCAATCCTCCCCTCGTTTCGCCTGTCTCCATAAACCATGTCGTTGACACTCCTTTGCCATCTAGCGGTTTTCATAAGCACGCTTATAAAACCGCGAGGGCAAAGTTATATCCAGATGACTTTATGACCGTCTGCGTAGGATAAGCCAACAGCTGAGGGCAGATCGTGGAGTGCGTCCTACGCCGCAGGTTTTCCCACGCAACCTGGCGAAAATTCGCTCAACAGACAGGTGTTTTTCGAAGCTAAAGACGACGCGCCAACAGCACCCACAGGGCGTCATTCGCGCGCCAAAGTATTACTAATCCAGCAGGGCGCGGAGCATCCATGCGGTTTTTTCGTGAACCTGCATACGCTGGGTCAGCAGATCAGCAGTCGGCTCGTCGCTAACTTTGTCGAGCAGCGGAAAGATCCCGCGAGCCGTGCGGGTGACGGCTTCCTGCCCCTCGACCAATTGCCTGATCATGTCTTCGGCGGCAGGCACGCCTTCCTCCTCTTTAATAGAGGACAGTCGCGCATAAACGGCGTAGGCACCGGGAGCAGGAAAACCGAGGGCACGAATCCGCTCGGCAATCGAATCGACCGCCAGGGCCAACTCGTTGTATTGCTCCTCGAACATCAGGTGCAGGGTCCGGAACATCGGGCCGGTGACGTTCCAGTGGAAGTTATGGGTTTTCAAATAAAGTACGTAGGTGTCCGACAGCAGACGCGAAAGTCCGTCGACGATGGACTTGCGATCCTCTTCACTGATACCGATATCGATTGCCATGTTTTTCCCCTAAAGGTGATGAAATTCATCCAACAGGTGCAGGACCACTCTAGCAAGCCTGTCGCCGCATCGCAGCCCTGGATCGCCCATGAGCCTGCGACAAATCGCCCCCGACACACCGCTGGACGCCCTGATTTGAGTAGCCTGCGGCTTTGCTGTTAAATAGACAGCGTGTCGTGGGTGCCTATTTTTTCCGGGTGCTGCGCATAGGCTGATATCGGGTACGTGTCCAACGCCTCCTATTGTTCTGAAGCGAACCGTGCCTCATCAGCTCTTCCTTGTGAGCTGTCTTAACGTGAGTCAATCAAAATGTTGAAAATCGTCCACCTGCTAATAGGTGCAGCGGCTTTGCTGCTGTCCTTCATCCCTAGCCTGCGTTCCGAAGCCGTACCTTACCTGCAACAGCCCGATGCACTGTACCTGGCCCTTTTCGGCCTGCTTAACCTCACTCTCGCACCTGTCATCCCTTACTGGAACAAAGGTCCACGTCATCAACTGCAAAACCTGGTCAGCGCCCTGCTGGTTCTGGCTGTCGTTCTGCAAACCCTGACGCTGATCGCACCGATGCCTGTCATCGCCGGTCAACCTGCCGTTCTGTTCAGCCTGGTCGCCGCCCTGGTCGCTGTTTTTCTGCACCTGGCCATCAGCTTCTACAAATCGTCACCGGCTGCCGCTTCGCCAAGCTACGACATGAGCAACCGCGATACCGGCACCGTCAAGTGGTTCAACACCTCCAAAGGCTTCGGCTTCATTTCCCGCGATTCCGGCGACGATATTTTCGTGCACTTCCGGGCCATTCGCGGTGAAGGTCACCGCGTTCTGGTCGAAGGCCAGCGCGTGGAATTCTCCGTGATGAATCGTGACAAAGGCCTGCAAGCCGAAGACGTGATCGCCGCCCTGCCGCGACGCTGATCCGAGGCAAAAAAAACCGCGAACAGCCTGGCTGCTCGCGGTTTTTTATTGCCTGCATTTCAGTAATGCGGAGGCGGTGCCTCTTCTTCGAAAGTCTCGAATTGGCCGGCCATTTCTTCCTGGCGCTTGAGCAGCGCCGCCATCTGCAATTGCAGGCGTTCCACCGCCCGCTGCTGCGCTGCCAGCACATCATTCAACGCCTGGATGGTGTCATCCTGAAACGCCAACTGACTCTCCAGATCGGTAACGCGATCTTCCAGGCTCATGATTCAACCCTCCACGAACGTGAAATTATCGGTCAGCGCCAGGCGCAACCGCTCGCGAATCGCCGCGACCTGCTCTGCGCTGTACGGCTTGGCCGGATGTTTACCCCAAACCGGAGCGGGCCAGGCGGCGTCCTCTCGTTTACGCACGATCACATGCATGTGCAACTGACTGACCACATTGCCCAGCGCGGCGACATTCAACTTGTCAGCGTCGAACGAGTCCTTGAGCAACTCCGACAAAAGGGTCGTTTCCTTCCACAGTTGCAGTTGATCGGCGACATCCAACTGAAATATCTCACTGATATCGTCGCGACGAGGCACCAGGATGAACCAGGGATAGTTCGAATCGTTGGACAACAGCAACCGGCACAGCGGGAAATCACCGATCGGTAGCGTGTCTTGTTGAAGTCGTGGATCTAAAGCGAACACTGCGCGCACTCCCGCCAGGTCATCAATTTTCAGCTTAGCGCCCATCCCGAGAGATCGTGCACCAAGCGACTGGACGGCAGCATACCTGCGAACGCCGCCAGCTTCACGACCAACCACGCTGCGATCCCCTCGAGGTTCCAGTAACGGACGCCAGAGCGCCCCGGGATGAACCACTTCTCAGCAAAACGCACCATTAGCGAACCGGCGATACCACAAAAAGCGCTGAAATGACCGAAACACAACGATGCGCTCATGCTCCGGGAGCCGCCAAGCTGTATGGATTCAGTACAGCAAATAAAAATTTTTGCACCAAAACCGCACAGTGCGTCTACGCTGACTGCTTCGCATATCCGCCAATTACTCAATGGCGGGGTGAACCGGTAACGTTTCTGGTTGTCACGCGGCGGTAACAGGATGGTCAACACGATGCGAAGGATGGCGTCAAGTCCAACCACAAGCAGGATGAAACCCCCGGTTTTATGAGGTTTTTACGGCACCAGGCGGCGCATTAGAAAAAAATATCCATGGAATGCTGATTTGTGCACGCTTGTTGCATTCACACCCACATCGTCTATAAGGCACCGCTGGAAGCGGGAACCCTTTAGACCAATTAAAACAGTGGCAGGGTAGCCCGATGGAGATTCAAACGTTTCACCAGGGACTCTTTTTACCGATGCACCAGCCCAGAAAAACAGCATTAAAGTTGTCAGTCCGGTTGCATCGGGGCTGTAAATTTGCGACATCTAGCAAGCTGTTTGCGACAGGCTCGTAAAGAAGCTGAAAGGTTAGATGCGCAAGTATCGCCAACATTGTCGGCGTGATATAAGTTTGCGCCGACACAAAAAGAAAGAGCCGCCCAGATAATAAAACAGGTGGGACGGCAGTACTCTTCTAAAAACCAAAGGAGCAAATCACGATGCGCGTGATGAAGTGGAGCATGATCGCACTGGCTGTTGCAGCAGGCACCTCGCAGTTCGCAATGGCGTCCTCCCAGGACGAATCCAAGGGTTTCATCGATGATTCGAGCCTGAAACTCAAAACCCGTTTTGAGTACATGAACCGCGACTTCAAAAACGGTGCAGACAACAGTACTTCCGGTACTGCTGGCTATCGTCAGGATTCCGGTCTGAGCCAGTTGCTCACCTACGAGTCGGGCTTCACTCAAGGTACTGTCGGCTTCGGTATCGACGCCATGGCAATGGGTTCGGTCAAACTGGACGGCGGCTCGGGCCACCGCGGTAACGGCCTGTTCGCCAACGACAGCGACGGCAACCCGGAAAAATCCCAGGGCAAGGTAGGCGGTGCAGTCAAACTGCGTCTGTCCGACACCGTCCTGAAATACGGCCAACAATTCGTAGCCAGCCCAGTATTCGCAACCGACGACAGCCGACTGCTGCCTGAAGTCGCTACCGGCACCCTGCTGACCTCCAAGGAAATCAAGGGTCTGGAACTGAGCGCCGGTCGTTTTACCGCTCTGAGCAAGCAAACCGGTATGGCGCGTGACAGCATCGGCGGCATCTCCGAGACTGGCGGCGGCGAAAAAGGCCTGACCAACATCAACATCTTCGGTGCAAGCTACGCTTTCACTGACAACTTCACCGGTGCCCTGGCTGCATCCGATGCAGACGACTACTTCAAAAAGTACTACGTCAACCTGAACTACACCCTGCCGATCAATGACGAGCAGTCCCTGAACTTCGACCTCAACGGTTATAAAACCAAAGGTGAAGATCGCGGTGATCTGTACGATGCCCTGGGTGATGGCAACACCGGTGTAGACAACAACCTGTGGTCCCTGGCAGCTGCGTACAGCCTCGGCGCTCACAAGTTCACCGTTGCGTTCCAGCGTTCCAGCGGCGACAACATGTACTACTATGGTGTTGACGGTGGCAGCGCCATCTTCGTTTCCAACTCCATTCAAATCTCCGACTTCGTGGGTCGCGAAGAAAAATCCTGGCAGGCTCGCTACGACCTGAACATGGCCACCTACGGCGTACCTGGTCTGAGCTTCATGACTCGTTACGTGATGGGTGACAACATCGAGACCGAAGGTCTGGGTGAAGGCAAGGAAAATGAGTGGAACCTGGAGTCCAAGTACGTAGTACAGGAAGGCCCAGCTAAAGATCTGTCGTTCCGCGTACGTTTCGCCAACTACCGTGCAAACGGTGCATATCAGGCTTACTCCAACGACAACTACGACACCCGTGTAATCATCGAGTACCCGCTGAGCATCCTGTAATCAGGGTGTAACCCCAGCAGTACTGTAAAAATAAAACCGCCCACCTCTTCAGGTGGGCGGTTTTTTTATGCCTGCCACATAATCAATACGCGGGGCAACCAACTTCATTTCATAACATTAGAACTTTTCCAGGTGAAGTGAATGACCAGTCACAAAAAAGCCCAAGTGACTATTCATCTCTTGGGCTCTTTGCCACCAGGCATTTTCAGCAACAACTATTGAAGTAGCCTTACTGCGTTGCGGCTTCCTGAACCACACGAACTACTCGCTGTGGAAAGGGAATGTCAATACCGGCCTTTTTCAAACGATCACGGGATTGCTCATTAAACATGAACATCACGTCCCAGTAATCCGCGGTCTTCACCCAGACACGCAGGGAAACAGTGATCGAACTGTCACCCAAAGTCGAAATAACTGCCTGCGGTGCCGGATCTGCCAAAACACGCGGATCCTTGGCCAGGTCCAGCAATACTTGACGGGCCTTTTGCAAGTCCGCTTCGTAATCGACGCCCACGTCAAACACTACCTTGCGGGTCGGCTGACGGTTGGTGTTGGTGATGATGCCATTGGACAAGTTACCGTTTGGCACGATGATGGTTTTGTTATCGCCGGTGCGCAGCACGGTGTGGAATATCTGGATACTGTCGACAGTACCGGCCACACCCTGGGCTTCGATCCAGTCACCGATGCGAAACGGGCGGAACAGCAGAATCAACACGCCACCGGCGAAGTTTGCCAGGCTGCCTTGCAATGCCAGGCCGATGGCCAGGCCCGCCGCACCGATGGCCGCCACGAACGAAGTGGTTTCCACACCGATCATCGACGCCACGCTGACGATCAGCAGGATCTTCAGAATGATGTTTGCCAGGCTGCTGATAAAGCCTTGCAACGCCAGGTCAGCATTGCGCAACGCAATCAGGCCGCCGAGTTTTTTCGTGACCTTGTTGATCAACCACCAGCCGATGGCGAGAGTGATGACCGCCAGCAGCACACGGCTGCCGTATTCCATGATCATCGGGATCCAGGTTTGCGACACCTTGACCAGGTTATCTACTTCAGCATTCAAGTCCATCTACGTTCTCCTGATTTCCGGGCACCCGGCACGCGAAAAATAAACGGCAGAAAGGATCGAGCCCTTGCGGGGTCAACCATTTCTACCGTTGCTTGGGCCTCGGACGCCGAAAACGCCGAGAGGTTCCCGCTGTGTACGTCAGTCGCGGAAGTTGTTGAACTGCAGCGGCATACCGAATTCCTTGGCGCGCAGCGCGGCAATGGCTTCCTGCAGATCGTCACGCTTCTTGCCGGTGATGCGCACTTGCTCACCCTGAATGGCAGCCTGGACCTTCAATTTGGCGTCTTTGACGTGAGCGACAATCTTCTTCGCCATCTCTTTGTCGATGCCTTCCTTGAGGACGGCTTCCTGCTTCATCAGCTTGCCCGATGCGAACGCGTCCTTGACCTCAAGGCACTGCACATCGATTTTGCGCTTGACCAGGGCCAGCTTGAGGATCTCAATCATCGCTTCAAGCTGGAAATCGGCCTCTGCGGTCAGGTTGACGGTCAGGTCTTTTTCCTTGAACTCGAAGCTGCCTTTGCCTTTCAGGTCATAGCGACGATCGAGTTCCTTGACGGCGTTCTCGACCGCGTTGGTGACTTCGTGTTTGTCCAGTTCGGATACCACGTCGAACGACGGCATGTAATCTCTCCAATAAATAGGGGGCGCTCGATCAAGATGGAGCACGCCTGGCTTGCGGTAAAAATCCGCGCTGATTATAACGGGTCTTTCCGATCATTCACTGCGAGCTGTCCATGCGCGCGTCAAACAGAGCAAAAAGCTGATGTCCACCACCTGGCATATCCTCGGCGCCGGCAGTCTCGGCACGTTATGGGCCACGCGTCTGGCTCGGGCCGGGGTTCCGGTGCAGCTGATTGTGCGCGATGCCACACGCTTGCAGGCTTATGAGGCGGCTGGCGGGCTGACATTGGTCGAACACGGCGAAGCACAGTGCTACCCGGTACCCGCCGAAACACCGGACAGCGAAGCACCGATCAATCGCCTGCTGGTTGCCTGCAAAGCCTACGACGCCGAGCAAGCCGTTGCGCAATTGGCACCCCGCCTGGCCCCCGGCGCCGAACTGATTCTGTTGCAGAACGGTCTGGGCAGTCAGGACGCCGTAGCGGCGCAAGTACCGCAGGCACGCTGCATTTATGCCTCAAGCACCGAAGGCGCCTTCCGCGATGGTGACTGGCGCGTGGTGTTCGCCGGCCACGGGTTCACCTGGCTGGGCGATGCCGGCCATCCCGTCGCACCGATTTGGCTGGATGACCTCGACGCCGCCGGCATTCCCCATGAATGGAGCACCGAAATCCTGACCCGGCTCTGGCGCAAACTGGCGCTGAACTGTGCAATCAACCCGCTAACGGTGCTGCACGACTGCCGCAATGGCGGTTTGCAGGACCATAGCTGCGAAGTCGCTACTCTCTGCGGCGAGCTCACCGAGCTGCTTGAGCGCTGCGGTCAGCCCGCCGCTGCCGAGAACCTGCAACAGGAAGTCGAACGGGTGATCCACGCGACCGCCGCCAATTACTCGTCGATGTACCAGGACGTCAGCAACCGGCGCCGCACCGAAATCAGCTACCTGCTGGGTCATGCCTGCAAAGTCGCCTCCCGGCATCAATTGAACCTGCCGCACATCAATCAATTGCAGCAGCGGCTGATCACCCGCCTGCACAGCCTTGGATTGCCCAGCGACTGAGCAGCGGCTACGCTGGCCACTTGTTCCTTTGCAGCGATAACCCTGATGCCATTGCGCCAGCGCCTTGAAAACCTTCCTGTAGGCCAGAAACTGCTGGCCGCCCTGTTGGTGCTGTTGACCACTGTCCTGCTGGTCGCCAACCTGACCTTTATCAGCGCCGCGTATTACATCTCTCAGGAAAGCATGGCGCCCCAGGCCTTGCAGACCATTGGCCGCCTGGTCTCCAACCCGAGCCTGATCTCCGAAGCACTGGAATCGCCGCAAAGCGCCCAACGCCTGCTCGATGAACTCAACAGCTATTCGCCGTTACGTGCCGCGGCACTGTACGACGGCCGGGGCGAACGCCTGGCGCAGTTGCAGCATGGCGATCACTTGAAATTGCCGGAACGTTACCGGCACATCGAATCGTGGCAAGCCACCGAGTTTCGCAGCAATCAAATCATCACCCTGCCCCGCCCCGGTGCCGCACCGGGTCATTTGCTGTTGGTGGCCAGCAGCGAACTGCCGATGGCGTTCTACACCGGGACTCTCACAGCCAGCCTCGGGATCCTGATCTTCAGTGTGCTGTTGTGGCTGATCATCGCGCGGCAGATCAAACGCCTGATCACCCGGCCGATCCATCAACTCGAAGAGCTGTCCCGGCAAGTAACACGGGAAGAGAACTACGCCTTGCGCGCCTCCCGGGGCAACCACGATGAAATCGGCAGCCTCGCCGAGGCGTTCAACACCATGCTGTCGCGCATCGAAGCGCGTGAGCAGCAGCTCAAACGGGCGCGGGATGATTCCCAGGCCGCCTACGATCAGGCCCAGGGCCTGGCCGAAGAAACCCGCCATACCAATCGCAAGCTGGAACTCGAAGTCCAGGTGCGCAGCAAGATCGAGAAGAAACTCACCGGGTTCCAGAACTACCTCAACAGCATCATCGACTCCATGCCATCGGCGCTGATCGCCCTCGACGAACAGCTCTACGTGACGCAATGGAACCAGGAGGCCAGCGCCCTCTCCGGCACCCGCCTGGACGAAGCCCTGAATCAACCGATCTTCCTCGCCTTCGAGCCGCTCAAGCCGTTTCTGCCGCAACTCAAGCAAACCGTCGAGCAGCACACAGTGGCCAAGATCGAGCGCGTGACCTGGGTCAAGGACGATGACGCCCGCCATTACGCTCTGACGTTCTATCCGCTGATGGGCGGTGCCGGGCGCGGCGTTGTGATCCGGATCGATGACATCACGCAGCGCCTGTCGCTGGAAGAAATGATGGTGCAGTCAGAGAAAATGCTCTCCGTCGGTGGCCTCGCCGCCGGCATGGCCCATGAGATCAATAACCCGCTGGGGGCGATCCTGCACAACGTGCAGAACATTCGCCGACGCCTGTCCACCGAACTGCCGAAGAACCTCGAACAGGCCGAGCAGGTTGGCGTCGAGCTGTCGACGGTCAACAGCTACCTGCAAGCGCGGGAGGTGCCGCAGTTACTTGACGGCATTCAGCAGGCCGGCGCCCGGGCGGCGAAGATCGTCACTCACATGCTCAGCTTCAGTCGCCGCAGCACCCGGCAAATGGCCCCGTGCGACTTGC
Organism: Pseudomonas sp. SDO5591_S426; assembly: GCF_054070755.1. Classification (NCBI taxonomy): domain Bacteria; kingdom Pseudomonadati; phylum Pseudomonadota; class Gammaproteobacteria; order Pseudomonadales; family Pseudomonadaceae; genus Pseudomonas; species Pseudomonas sp. SDO5591_S426. The sequence continues at coordinate 12,457 of NZ_JBSVXD010000161.1, forward strand.
CGGCGCTGATCGACCAAGCCGTGGAAATCGCCGGTAACGACTTCGACCTGGCAATCGGTTTCGACTTCAAGGGCCAGGCCATCATTCGCCAGTTCGATCCGGCACTCGGCCCGGTCCCCGGCACCGCCAACGAACTCGAACAAGTCCTGCTCAACCTGCTGAAAAACGCCGCCCAGGCCATTCACCAGCGCGAAGACGACAGCGAACCGGGGCGGATCATTCTGCGCACCCGGCTCAACCCGCCCTGGGCGGAAATCCAGGTCGAGGACAATGGCATCGGCATGAGCGAAAACGTGCGCAAGCGTACTTTCGAACCGTTTTTCACCACCAAGGAAATTGGCCAGGGCACCGGTCTCGGGCTGTCGGTTTCGTATTTCATCATCACCAACAATCACAAGGGCCAGATGGAAGTGCAATCGACCCTCGGCCAAGGCACTTGTTTCACCTTGCGCCTGCCACTGGCGGGCACCCCGCTCGTCTCTCAAGAACTCAATCAGCTATCGAGGTAACCCATGGGCTTTCGCTTGTCGAAGATTTACACCCGCACCGGCGACAAAGGCGAAACCGGACTGGGCGATGGCCGCCGCGTCCCCAAGGATCACCCGCGGATTGAGGCCATTGGCGAAGTTGATTCGCTGAACAGTCAGGTCGGTGTATTGCTGGCCGGGCTCACCGCGCAAAGCGCCGAATATCCGGGACTAAAGGAAGTGATCGAGGTGTTGGCGCCCTGTCAGCATCGGTTGTTCGACCTTGGCGGCGAACTGGCGATGCCGGAATATCAGGCGTTGAACGCAGCAGAAATCGAACGCCTGGAAGCAGCGATCGATGTGTGGAATGAAGAGCTGGGGCCGCTGGAGAATTTCATTCTGCCGGGTGGCTCGGCGTTGATTGCCCAGGCCCATGTCTGCCGCAGCCTGGCGCGCAGTGCCGAACGCCGCTGCCAGCAGTTGAATGCGATTGAGCCGTTGGCCGGGGTTGGCCTGGCGTACATCAATCGGTTGTCGGATTTGTTGTTTGTGGTGGCACGGGTGATTGCCAAGCGCCAGGGGGTTGCCGAGATTCTTTGGCAAGCGGCGGCGAAGCCTGAGGTTTAGTCGGCGGCTACAAGGACGCCATCGCGGGCAAGCCCGCTCCCACAGTGACCGCGCCGAACACAATATTTGTGTACGCCACTAAA
>NZ_JBSVXD010000162.1:0-13297 GCF_054070755.1 Pseudomonas sp. SDO5591_S426
CATTCCCATGTAGGAGCTGCCGCAGGCTGCGATCTTTTTTGTTAGAATGCCCAACGCGCCGCTCACCCGGCGCGTTTTTTTTCGCATCCGGTTCACCCCTTACGAGGGTAGCCACCTGGAGATTTACCCATGACACAACAGATTGTCGTGGCGGCACTGTATAAGTTCGTCACCCTGGAAGATTACGTCGCCCTGCGCGAGCCACTGCTGCAAGCAATGGTCGACAACGGCATCAAAGGCACGCTGCTGATCGCCGAAGAAGGCATCAACGGCACCGTGTCCGGCAGCCGCGAAGGCATTGACGGGCTGATGGCCTGGCTCAAGAACGACCCGCGCATGGACGACATCGACCATAAAGAGTCGTACTGCGACGAACAGCCGTTCTACCGCACCAAAGTCAAACTCAAGAAAGAAATCGTCACCCTCGGCGTCGAAGGCGTGGACCCGAACAAAAAGGTCGGCACCTACGTTGATCCGCAGGACTGGAATGCGCTGATCAGCGATCCGGAAGTGCTGTTGATCGATACCCGCAACGACTACGAAGTCTCGATCGGCACCTTCGAAGGCGCTATCGACCCGAAAACCACCAGTTTTCGCGAATTTCCCGACTACATCAAAGCCAACTTCGACCCGGCCGTGCACAAGAAGGTCGCGATGTTCTGCACCGGCGGCATTCGCTGCGAGAAAGCTTCCAGCTACATGCTCAGCGAAGGTTACGGTGAGGTCTATCACCTCAAGGGCGGCATCCTGAAGTACCTCGAAGAGGTGCCGCAGGAAGAAACCAAATGGCAGGGCGACTGCTTCGTGTTCGATAACCGCGTAACGGTTCGCCATGACCTGAGCGAGGGCGACTACGATCAATGTCATGCCTGCCGCACGCCGGTCAGCGTTGAAGATCGCACCTCCGAGCACTACGTGGCCGGTATCAGCTGCCCGCATTGCTGGGACACGCTGAGCGAGAAAACCCGTCGCAGCGCCATCGATCGGCAAAAGCAGATCGAACTGGCCAAGGCCCGCAACATGCCTCATCCGATCGGCTACAACTACAAGCAAGCATCATCTACCGAGGCCTGAATCATGTCTGCACGCCTGCTCTATGTGATGGACCCGATGTGTTCCTGGTGCTGGGGCTTCGCTCCGGTTGCGAGCGCATTGGTAGAGCAGGCGGCGGCCGCGGGTGTGGACGTGCATCTGGTAGTGGGCGGCCTGCGAACCGGCAGTGGCGCCGCGCTGGAACCGACCACCCGCCGCTACATTCTTGAACACTGGCAGGCGGTCACCGAAGCCACCGGCCAGCCGTTCAAGCGTGAAGGCGCGTTGCCCGACGGTTTCGTCTACGACACTGAACCTGCCTGCCGCGCGCTGGTGACCGCACGTCATCTGGCGCCGGATTGTGCATGGAAACTCGTCGGGCTGATTCAAAACGCGTTTTACGCCGAAGGTCGCGATGTCACCCGCGCCAGCGTGCTGGTGGAACTGGCTGAGCAGGCCGGTCTGCCGCGTATCGAATTCGCCGCCGCGTTCGACCGTGCCGACATGCACGCGGCGACGGCTGCCGATTTCACCTGGGTTCAGGACCTGGGCATTGCCGGTTTCCCTACCTTGCTGGCTGAGCGCAATGGTCAATTGGCGTTGCTGACCAATGGCTATCAGCCGCTCAGCGTGCTGTCCCCGCTGCTCGGCCGCTGGCTGGAGCGCGCTGCCTGTGCATGACCTGCCTGACGATGCCCCAACCGCGAAAGGTGTCGATCGGCTGAGCTGGGCGGAAATTCGTCGTCTGGCCCTGCACCACAAGAAATCCCTATGGATCGCCAACGGCGTAGCCGTGCTGGCGACCCTGTGCAGTGTGCCGATCCCGCTGCTGCTGCCGTTGCTGGTAGATGAAGTGCTGCTGGGCCACGGTGACGCCGCGCTGAAAGTCATGAACCTCGCACTCCCTGAGGTCTGGCAAAAAGCCGCGGGCTACATCGGTCTGATGCTGGTGGTGACGCTGGCCCTGCGTTGTGCGGCGTTGCTGTTCAACGTGGTGCAGGCAAAGTTGTTCGCCGCGTTGGCCAAGGACATCGTCTATCGCATTCGCATCCGCCTGATCGAACGCCTCAAGCGCATCTCGCTCGGTGAATACGAAAGCCTGGGCAGCGGCACGGTGACCACGCACTTGGTTACCGACCTCGACACACTGGACAAATTCGTCGGCGAAACCCTCAGCCGTTTCCTCGTCGCCATGCTGACACTGGTCGGCACCGCCGGGATCCTGATGTGGATGCACTGGCAACTGGCGCTGCTGATTCTGCTGTTCAACCCGCTGGTGATCTACGCCACGGTGCAGTTGGGCAAACGGGTCAAGCACCTGAAGAAACTCGAGAACGACAGCACTTCGCGCTTCACCCAGGCGTTGACTGAAACCCTGGATGCGATCCAGGAAGTGCGCGCCGGCAACCGTCAGGGGTTTTTCCTCGGCCGCTTGGGACAACGTGCCCGGGATGTTCGTGACTATGCAGTGAACTCGCAGTGGAAAACCGATGCGTCGAACCGGGCCAGTGGTTTGCTATTCCAGTTCGGCATCGATATTTTCCGTGCCGCCGCCATGCTTACCGTGCTGTTCTCCGACCTGTCCATCGGCCAGATGCTCGCGGTGTTCAGTTACCTGTGGTTCATGATCGGCCCGGTGGAGCAACTGCTGAACCTGCAATACGCCTATTACGCCGCCGGCGGGGCGCTGTCGCGAATCAATGAATTACTGTCGCGCGCCGACGAGCCGCAATACCCCAATGGCGTCGACCCGTTCACCGGGCGTGAGACCGTGGGTATCGAGGTTCAGGGCTTGAGTTTCGGATACGGCGATGAGCTGGTGTTGAACCAGATGAACCTGTCCATTGCGCCTGGTGAGAAGGTCGCCATCGTCGGCGCCAGTGGCGGTGGCAAGAGCACGCTGGTGCAGTTGCTGCTGGGGCTGTACACGCCGCTGGCCGGGACCATCCGCTTCGGCGGCTCGACCCAGCAAGAGATCGGCCTGGAAACCGTGCGGGAAAATGTCGCCGTGGTCCTGCAACATCCGGCGCTGTTCAACGACACCGTTCGGGCCAACCTGACCATGGGCCGTGAGCGCAGCGACGAGGCCTGCTGGCAGGCGCTGGAAATCGCCCAGTTACACGCCACGATCCGCGAATTGCCCAATGGCCTGGACAGTATCGTCGGCCGCTCCGGCGTGCGTTTGTCCGGCGGTCAACGGCAACGCCTGGCGATTGCGCGCATGGTGTTGGCGGAGCCGAAAGTGGTGATCCTCGATGAGGCCACCTCCGCGCTGGACGCCGCCACCGAATACAACCTGCACCAGGCGCTGGCGCGGTTCCTGAGCAACCGCACCACGTTGATCATTGCCCACCGACTTTCCGCGGTAAAACAGGCTGACCGCGTGCTGGTGTTCGACGGCGGGCAAATCGCCGAGGATGGCGACCATCAGCAACTGATCGCCGATGGTGGTCTGTACGCCAAGCTGTACGGTCATTTGCAACAAATGTAGCCCGCGAGGCCGAACGAATGAACGCTGTTTGAAGTCCGACAAAAACAATATCGTCACCGCTATCAATGGCCGTTTCAGCCCTTCTCGGGCGAGGCTCACCGCTTGCCCTGATCGCAATCGCCACCTAGTCTAGCGGTAGCGATTTCGTCCGGATGACGATCAAGCAGTGCTAATGCAAGGGACCTCATGAATCAAACGCGGACTCTCGGAACGCCACGGTTGTTGGGCATCGTCTGGCCATTTATCGCCGTTGTGTTGTTTCAAGCCCTGTTGGGCGGTGTCAGCCTGTACGTATTGTCGGCGGTTCGCGGCTATGTGGCCGGTGAAAGCCTCTGGTCCAAGGGCCAGAAAGACGCCATCTATTACCTCAATCTCTACGCCGACAGCCGTGACGAGGCGATTTTTCGCAAGTACCAGGACGCCATTTCGGTGCCCCAGGGCGGTCATGAGTTGCGGGTGGCGCTGGATCAACAGCCACCGGATATCGAGGCCGCACGACTGGCGATCCTCAAGGGCGGCAACCACCCGGACGACATTTCCAGCCTGATCTGGCTGTATCTGAATTTTCGCCATTTCAGTTACCTCGAAAAGGCCATCGATCTCTGGACCGTCGGTGATGCGTATCTGGCCCGGCTCGATGACGTTGCGCGGGACATGCACCAGCACATCACCGCCACCCCGGCATCGGAAAGCGATATCCGGCGCTGGAAAGAACAGATTTTCGCGATCAATGATGAGGTGACGCCTGCGGCGAAAGCCTTCAGCGATGCCTTGGGTGAAGGTTCACGGGTGATTCTTCGCCTGCTGCTGGTCACCAACCTGGCCACCGCCCTGGGCCTGATCGCGTTGGCCTTGATGCGCACCCATAAACTGCTCAAGCAGCGCCATGCTTTCGCCGACGCCTTGCAGCTAGAGAAAGACCGGGCGCAGATCACCCTGCAATCAATTGGCGATGGCGTGATTACCACGGACGTCGCAGGCGCCATCGCCTACATGAACCCCGCCGCCGAGGCGTTGACCCACTGGAAGGCCGAGCAGGCGACGGGTTTGCCGCTGGCAGCGCTGTTCAATCTGCTGGACGAGAACGCCCAGGCCGACGGTTCTACCTTGATCGAACGCATTCTGAGCGGTCAGCTCAGTGGCGGCAGCGAGCATTCCAAACTGATCCAGCGTCTGGACGGCAGTACGGTTTCGGTTACGCTGGTCGGTGCACCGATCAGCAATGCCGGCAAGGTCAGCGGCACCGTACTGGTACTGCACGACATGACTCAGGAGCGGCAGTACATCGCCAATCTGTCGTGGCAGGCCACTCACGATGCCTTGACCGGCCTGGCCAATCGTCGCGAATTCGAGTATCGCCTTGAGCAGGCGCTGCACAACCTGACGCGCCAGTCGGGGCGGCATGCCCTGATGTTCCTTGACCTCGACCAATTCAAATTGGTCAACGATACCTGCGGCCATGCGGCGGGTGATGAGTTGCTGCGGCATATCTGCGCGCTGCTGCAATCCGGGTTGCGCGAGGGCGATACGCTGGCCCGCCTGGGGGGCGACGAGTTCGGCATCCTGCTGGAGAACTGTGGGCCGGAGGCGGCGGAGAAAATTGCCGAGAACCTGCGCCTGACCGTGCAGAACCTGCACTTCGTATGGAAGGGCCGGCCATTCGTGACCACCGTGAGTATCGGTCTGGTCCATGTTTCGCAGAACCCGACCACCCTCGAAGCCTCGCTTCGTGCTGCCGACATGGCGTGCTACATGGCCAAGGAAAAGGGCCGCAACCGTGTTCAGGTCTATCACCCCGACGACTCGGAATTGTCCCTGCGTTTCGGCGAAATGGCTTGGGTGCAGCGCTTGCACATGGCGCTGGAAGAGGATCGGTTCTGCCTGTACGCGCAGGAAATCGCGCCGCTGGGCATCGATTCTGGCGGCGCACACATTGAAATCCTGTTGCGCCTGCATGATGAATCCGGGCGGATGATTCTGCCCGACAGTTTCATTCCGGCTGCCGAGCGTTATGGCCTGATGAGCTCCATCGATCGTTGGGTCGTGCAGAACGTGTTCAAGATCATTGCCCAATGCCGCGCTGAGAAACGCCAAGGGCCGCTGGCCATGTGTGCGATCAATCTGTCAGGCACGACCATCGGAGATGAGGCGTTCCTGGACTTCCTGCGTGAACAATTCGTTGCTTACTCGATTCCGGCTGAAATGATTTGTTTTGAAATCACTGAAACCAGCGCGATTTCCAATCTTGGCAGCGCAATTAGATTCATTAATGAACTCAAAGGGTTAGGCTGCCTGTTTTCGCTGGACGACTTTTGTGCCGGGATGTCTTCATTCGCGTACCTGAAACATTTGCCTGTAGACTTCCTGAAGATCGACGGGAGTTTCGTAAAGGATATGCTGGACGACCCGATTAACCGCGCCATGGTCGAGGTGATCAATCACATCGGCCATGTCATGGGTAAGCGTACGATTGCCGAGTTTGTCGAAACGCCTCAGATCGAGCAGGCATTGCTGGAGATCGGGGTGGATTATGCTCAAGGGTATGTCATTGAACGCCCGCAACTGTTTACCTGCGATAGCCTGCTAAGTCGTCCTGCCAGGCCTCAGCCTTTGTTGTTCAAGGCCCCTGGCACGTTCCGTTGAAATCTCTCGCTGATCTAATAATCACAATCAAAAGGAGCTCGACAGTGATCGACACATTCAACAGAACCGGACCACTCATGGAAGCTGCAAGTTATCCTGCATGGGCCCAGCGCCTGATTCAGGATTGCAGCGAGAGTAAGCGCCGGGTTGTCGAACACGAACTGTATCAGCGCATGCGTGACAACAAGCTCAGTGCAAAGACCATGCGTCAGTACCTGATAGGTGGCTGGCCGGTGGTCGAACAGTTCGCGTTATACATGGCACAAAACCTGACCAAGACCCGTTTTGCCCGTCATCCCGGCGAAGACATGGCGCGTCGCTGGCTGATGCGCAACATTCGTGTCGAATTGAACCACGCCGATTATTGGGTGAACTGGAGCCGCGCGCACGGTGTCAGCCTGGAAGATCTGCAGGCGCAACAGGTTGCCCCGGAACTTCACGCCTTGAGTCATTGGTGCTGGCACACCAGCTCGTCGGACTCGCTGATCGTGGCGATTGCCGCCACCAACTACGCCATCGAAGGTGCGACCGGAGAGTGGTCGGCAGTGGTCTGTTCCAATGGCGTTTACGCCGCCTCTTTCCCCGAGGAAGAGCGCAAGCGTGCGATGAAGTGGCTGAAGATGCATGCCCAGTATGACGATGCTCATCCCTGGGAAGCGCTGGAAATCATCTGCACGCTGGCGGGCATGAACCCGAGCAAAGCCCTGCAAGTGGAATTGCGTCAGGCCGTGTGCAAGAGCTACGACTACATGTACCTGTTCCTGGAGCGCTGCATGCAGTTGGAACATGCGGAGAAAACGCCGGTAGTCCGTGAAAGGCTGGAACTGGCTGAGAGCTGATCCAGCAAACACCCAATAAAACTGTGGGAGCGATCCTGCTCGCGATGAGGCCGTGTCAGTCAACGATCATGTTGAATGACACACCGCTATCGCGAGGAGGCTCACTCCCACATTGTTTTGTGCTGGTCTGGAAAATCAGCCCGCCATCGTCACCCGGTTACGACCCTCGCGCTTGGCGACGTACAGCGCATTATCGGCACGTCGCAACAGGCTCTCGGCAGACTCGCCGGGCAGCAGGGTCGAGCAACCCAGGCTGACGGTCAGTCCGATCGAGCGGCCATCGGCGAGGTATTCCTCGGCCTGTGCCGCAAACCGCAGACGCTCGCCGACCAGGGCGGCGGCTTCACGGCAGGTGTTGGACAGCAGAATCAGAAACTCCTCGCCGCCAAAACGAAACACCATGTCGACGTTGCGCAACTGGTTCTTGATCGAGGCGGCAACCGCCTTGAGCACGTCATCGCCGGCGCTGTGTCCGTGGTTGTCATTGATTTGCTTGAAGTGATCGATGTCCAGCATCAGCAGCGACAAAGGTTGCAAGTGGCGCCGGGACAGTTCGACTTCACGATGCAGCGTCTGGTCCATCGCGATGCGGTTGCCGGTGTCCGTCAGTGGATCACGCAACGCACTTTGAGTGGCGGCGCGGTAGAGCAGGGTGTTACGCATCGGGTAGAGCAGCGCCGCCAGCAGTGACTCAAGGTTGCCCTGTTCTTGCTCACTGAAACGCTGGTTACGGCGAAACACCAGTTCACCCAAGTGCTCACCTTCATGGCTGAGGCTGTAGCTGAGTGAATGATGGCCGCGTTGGCCGAACTCCAGGCGCAAGTCGCTGCTCTTGTGCTCATAGTTCAAGGCATCAAGGGGGACGAGGCGCTGAATCTCGCGGAAAAACACACCGAGAATACGTTGTGGCTCAAGACTGGTTTGCAGCTGCATGCTCAGTTGCTGGCGCAATTGCGCAAGGCTGACCGGCCTCTCCAGAGTGGGTTGCTGCTGACCAAAACCCAGGCGTTGCAATTTGGCGCTATCGAAGTCAATTGCGTTGGTCTGGGAAGGTGATTTCATATGGCGTGCGCCCTTGAGCAGTAAGGCTGTCTTACAAGCTGGGTGAGAGCGGCTTTGGGCTGCGCGTCAATACTGGTCCGTCAGTCCCGTAGGACATTTCGTACAAGTTTAATCTGCTTTGTAGAAGTTTAGGAACCTGCTGACTCCAGGCTCGCCCCGTTCGCTTTCACATGGTGTGTTTAAGCAAATGCAGAGCGAAAGTCGTGCCATTCGATTTGTTTTCAATAAAGTGGTTATAAATCAAATGGTTGGATGTCGGTGCGCAATAGGCGGCGAATATTGCGACATAAGATTGACTGAAATTCGCCTTTGCCGGAGTGCCGCGACGGGAAGTCGGCGCGGCACAAATGCGACGTACGGCGTTACTGGGCGTTGAAAGCCTGGCCGTTGATATCTGTGCTGTCCGGACCCATCAGGTACAGATAGACCGGCATGATCTCCTCGGGCGTCGGATTGTTCAGCGGGTTTTCCCCTGGATATGCCTGGGCGCGCATGCTGGTGCGAGTGGCGCCCGGGTTGATGCTGTTGGAGCGTACCGGCGCCACAGTGTCGACCTCGTCGGCCAGGGTTTGCATCAGGCCTTCAGTGGCAAACTTGGAAACGCCGTAAGCGCCCCAGTACGCGCGACCCTTGCGGCCGACGCTGCTGGAGGTGAACACCACCGAGGCATCCTGCGACAGCTTGAGCAACGGCAACAGGGTGCTGGTGAGCATGAACATGGCGTTGACGTTGACTTGCATGACACGCATGAAGTTTTCGCCGGACAGCTGTTCGATCGGGGTGCGCGGACCAATGATCGACGCGTTGTGCAGCAAGCCGTCGAGGTGGCCGAACTCGGTTTCGATCATCGCCGCCAGCTCATCGTATTGATGAGGCAGGGCGGTTTCCAGATTGAACGGTATCACCGCCGGTTGCGGAAGGCCGGCGGCTTCGATCTCGTCGTAAACCTGAGTCAGGTTGGCTTCGGTCTTGCCCAGCAGCAGCACGGTCGCACCGTGGGCGGCGTAGGTTTTGGCCGCAGCGGCACCGATGCCACGACCGGCACCGGTGACCAGAATGACCCGATCCTTGAGCAAATCGGGGCGGGCGGAATAATCAAACATAAAGAACCTCAATCCATTAAAAGACTGGAAAAGATCGCAGCCTGCGGCAGCTCCTACGCCGACTGCGGTTTCCTGTAGGAGCTGCCGAAGGCTGCGATCTTTTGACTTTAATCAGCAGCTGCAAAGCGCGCTATCAAGCACTTTGCGCAACTCCAGTGGATGATCAACCACCACATCCGCCCCCCAATGCCGCGGATTATCGTCCGGGTGGATGTAGCCGAAAGTCACAGCAGCAGTCTTGGTCCCGGCATCGCGCCCCGACTCGATGTCACGCAGGTCATCGCCCACGAACAACACGCTGGCCGGATCAAGGTCGAGCATCTTGCAGGCAAGGATCAGCGGCTCGGGATCAGGCTTGCTGTTCTTCACGTGATCCGGACAGATCAGCAGCGCCGAGCGCTCGGCCAGCCCCAACTGCTGCATGATCGGCTCGGCGAAACGCAGCGGCTTGTTGGTGACCACGCCCCAGATCAGGTTGGCTTTCTCGATGTCGGCGAGCAGTTCGCCCATGCCGTCGAACAGTTTGCTGTGCACTGCGCAACCGACGAGGTAGCGTTCGAGAAACTCCAGACGCAGCTCCTCGAACCCGGGCGATTCCGGGTCCATGGAGAAGGTCACCGCGACCATCGCCTTGGCGCCGCCGGAGATCTCGTCGCGGATGTGTTTATCGTTGATCGGCGGCAAGCCGCGGTCGGCACGCATCGCCTGACAGATCGCGATAAAGTCGGGCGCGGTGTCGAGCAGGGTGCCGTCCATGTCGAAAAGAACTGCTCTGATACGCATCGGCTTACTCCTCGCGCAGGGTCTGGATCATGTAGTTGACGTCCACGTCGGAGGCCAGTTTGTAATGCTTGGTCAGCGGGTTGTAGGTCAGGCCGATGATGTCCTTGACGGTCAGGCCGGCCATGCGGCTCCAGGCACCGAGCTCGGAAGGGCGGATGAATTTCTTGAAGTCATGGGTGCCGCGCGGCAGCAACTTCATGATGTATTCGGCGCCGACGATGGCGAACAGGTACGCCTTCGGGTTGCGGTTGATGGTGGAGAAGAACACCTGACCGCCAGGCTTGACCATGCGGAAGCAGGCACGGATCACCGAGGACGGGTCCGGCACGTGTTCGAGCATCTCAAGGCAAGTGACCACGTCGAACTGTTCCGGCATTTCTTCGGCCAGGGCTTCGGCGGTGATCTGCCGGTATTCGACGCTCACGCCGGACTCCAGCTGATGCAACTGAGCGACCGCCAGCGGCGCTTCACCCATGTCGATACCCATGACAGTTGCACCGCGCTGGGCCATGGCTTCGCTGAGAATGCCGCCGCCGCAACCGACGTCGAGGACCTTCTTGCCGGCCAGGTTGACGCGTTCGTCAATCCAGTTGACCCGCAGCGGGTTGATATCGTGCAGCGGTTTGAATTCGCTTTCGCGGTCCCACCAGCGATGGGCCAGGGCTTCGAATTTGGCGATTTCGGCGTAGTCGACGTTGCTCATGGTTTAAGTCCTCTAAAACTTGAAAAATCCTGTTGCCCCGGTGTTGAGTCCGGGGGGCTTACGATTCTGTGCGGCCGCTGATGCGCCGGCCCCAGGCCTTGGCTGTGGCGACCAGCTGTTGTTCATCCAGGCGCGTCAGGCGACGGTCGTCGAGCAGTTGCTTGCCGGCGACCCAGACATGTTTCACGCAGTCCCGGCCGGTGGCATATATAAGCTGCGAAACCGGGTCGTAGACCGGTTGCTGGGCCAGGCCAGAGAGATCGAACGCGACGATGTCGGCGGCTTTGCCGATTTCCAGCGAGCCGGTCTGGGTTTCGATCCCCAGGGCGCGGGCGCCATTCAGGGTCGCCATGCGCAGGGCGCGATGGGCGTCCAGAGCAGTTGCCGAGCCGGCGACAGCTTTGGCCAGCAACGCAGCGGTGCGGGTTTCGCCCAGCAGGTCGAGGTCATTGTTGCTGGCCGCGCCATCGGTGCCCACGGCGACATTGACCCCGGCCTGCCACAAACGCTCCACCGGGCAGAAACCGCTGGCCAGCTTCAGGTTCGACTCCGGGCAATGAATCACATGGGTGTTGCTTTCTACCAGCAACGCCAGGTCTTCTTCGCTGATCTGTGTCATGTGAACCGCCTGGAAGCGCGGCCCGAGCATACCCAGGCGCGCAAGGCGGGCCAGCGGGCGTTCGCCGCGCTGATCGACCGCTTGCTGCACTTCGAAGGCGGTTTCATGCACGTGCATGTGGATCGACGCGTCGAGTTCTTCGGCGATCACGCGGATTTTTTCCAGGTTTTCATCGCCCACGGTGTAGGGTGCATGGGGGCCGAAAGTGATTTTGATGCGGTCGTGGTGCTTGAGATCGCCAAACAATTCGATGCCCTGACGAATGGCTTCGTCCGCTGTGGCGGCGCCGGGGATCGGGAAATCGAGGATCGGGATCGCAATCTGCGCGCGAATGCCACTTTTGTGCACGCGCTCGCTGGCAACCTTCGGGAAGAAGTACATGTCAGAGAAACAGGTGATGCCGCCCTTGAGCTGTTCGGCGATAGCCAGGTCCGTGCCGTCGCGCACGAAATCCTCGTCGACCCATTTCGCCTCGGCAGGCCAGATGTGGTTTTCCAGCCAGGTCATCAAGGGCAGGTCATCCGCCAGGCCACGGAACAGGGTCATCGCCGCGTGGCCGTGGGCATTGATCAGGCCGGGGCTGAGCAACATGTCCGGCAGTTCGCGGACTTCGCTTGCGTTAAGCTTCAGTGCGGCAGCGCGTGGGCCGATAAAGACGATACGGCCGTCGCGGATGCCCAGGGCATGATCCTTGAGGACAACGCCAGCGGGTTCGACGGGTACCAGCCAGGTCGGCAGCAATAACAGGTCGAGCGCAGCGGCAGTGTTCGGCATCGAGGGTCGGTTCCAGTGCTTTTGTAAAGGATGGCGAAGTATACCCGAGCGTCTTCGCGGGGGGATCGCTATAATCGGCGGCTTTTGTTCATGAGTGCGGGGTGTGGGATGCGCGATCGACTGTTGGCTGCGGAGAAGGTGAAGGCCATCGATTGGCGTGATGACGCCCTCTATCTGCTGGATCAGCGTATTTTGCCGTTCGAGGAAACCTGGATCGCCTACACCAGCGCGGCTGGGGTGGCCGAAGCCATTCGCTCGATGGTGGTGCGCGGCGCGCCGGCCATTGGCATCAGTGCCGCTTATGGCATTGTGCTGGCCGCGCGTGCCCGGATTGCCGAAGGTGGCGACTGGTACGCGGCGCTGGAAGAGGATTTCGCGCTGCTGGCCGATTCCCGTCCTACGGCGGTCAACCTGTTCTGGGCGCTGGGCCGCATGCATGATCGGCTCGATCGCCTGAAAGACAATGTCGATCCGCTGGTGGCACTGGAGGCCGAGGCGATCGCCATTCATGAAAGTGATCGCGAAGCCAACCTGACCATGGCGCAATTGGGTGTTGACCTGATCCGCAAACACCAGGGCAATGCTCAGGCGATCCTGACCCATTGCAACACCGGCGCACTGGCCACCGGCGGCTTCGGCACGGCGCTGGGGGTAATTCGCGGCGCGTTCATCGAAGGCATGGTCGAACGCGTTTACGCCGATGAAACCCGGCCATGGCTGCAAGGTTCGCGGCTGACCGCGTGGGAATTGGCCAATGAAGGCATTCCAGTGACCGTCAATGCCGACTCCGCTGCCGCGCACATCATGAAGACCAAGGGCATCACCTGGGTCATCGTCGGCGCTGACCGAATCACCGCCAACGGCGACGTCGCCAACAAGATCGGCACCTATCAACTGGCGGTCAATGCCATGCATCACGGCGTGCGTTTCATGGTGGTGGCGCCGAGTTCGACCATCGACATGCACCTGGCCAGTGGCGACGACATCCCGATCGAAGAGCGTGACGGTCGCGAATTGCTGGAGGTTGGCGGCAAACGGGTCGGGGCGGATGTCGATGCCTTTAATCCGGTGTTCGACGTGACCCCGGCGGACCTGATCGATGCCATCGTCACCGAAAAAGGCATCGTCGAGCGCCCGGATACAGCGAAAATGGCGCAGTTGATGTGCCGTAAGCGCCTGCATTAAAGGATTGTTGTGCCTGAAGGTCGCCATCGCTGGCAAGCCAGCTCCCACAGGGTTTGCGCCCGC
>NZ_JBSVXD010000163.1:0-13235 GCF_054070755.1 Pseudomonas sp. SDO5591_S426
TACGTACACCCTGTAGGAGCTGCCGCAGGCTGCGATCTTTTCTCTACGCCACCAAAATCGGCATGTGGCACAGATCTGGCTAAGTAATCACCACAGGTAACCAACGGCGGTTGCCCAATCTACGACAAAGACGTCGCTCACCTCATTTGCCTCCCGGCGAATCAGGTGGCGGCGTTTTTTTGTTTTGGCTCCCGTTCGAGACTCCTATTCAGTTTGAGGTGCGCGATGAATTCAAGCTTCTGGAAATCCGGCCATACCCCGACCCTGTTCGCGGCCTTCCTCTACTTCGACCTGAGTTTCATGGTCTGGTACCTGCTCGGCCCCTTGGCGGTGCAGATCGCCGGTGACCTGCACCTGACCACCCAACAGCGTGGCCTCGTGGTGGCAACGCCGATCCTGGCCGGGGCGATACTGCGCTTTGTAATGGGCATGCTGGCTGATCGACTGTCGCCAAAAACCGCCGGCCTGATCGGTCAGGTGATCGTCATCTGCGCGCTGTTCGGCGCCTGGAAACTCGGCATCCACACTTACGAGCAAGCGCTGCTGTTGGGGCTGTTCCTCGGCATGGCTGGCGCGTCCTTTGCTGTCGCCCTGCCGCTGGCCTCGCAATGGTATCCGCCGCAGCACCAAGGCAAGGCCATGGGCATTGCCGGTGCGGGCAACTCGGGCACTGTGCTTGCCGCACTGATTGCGCCGGTGCTGGCCGCCGCGTTCGGCTGGAGCAACGTGTTCGGCTTCGCCCTGATCCCACTGATCCTGACCCTGATTGTCTTCGCCTGGCTGGCCAAAAATGCCCCTGAACGGCCGAAAGCCAAGTCGGTGGCTGATTATTTCAAGGCGCTGGGTGACCGTGACAGCTGGTGGTTCATGTTTTTCTACAGCGTGACCTTCGGTGGCTTCATCGGCCTGGCCAGCGCCCTGCCCGGTTACTTCAACGACCAATACGGCCTGAGTCCGGTGACCGCCGGTTACTACACCGCAGCCTGCGTGTTCGGTGGCAGCCTGATGCGCCCATTGGGCGGTGCCCTGGCCGACCGTTTCGGTGGCATTCGCACCCTGCTGGGGATGTACACGGTCGCCGCGATTTGCATTGCAGCCGTCGGTTTCAACCTGCCAAGTTCCTACGCAGCCCTGGCGCTTTTCGTCTGCACCATGCTCGGTTTGGGTGCAGGTAACGGTGCGGTTTTCCAATTGGTCCCGCAGCGCTTTCGCCGCGAGATCGGCGTGATGACCGGTCTGATCGGCATGGCTGGCGGCATCGGTGGCTTTGCCCTCGCGGCTGGCATGGGCGCGATCAAGCAAAGCACCGGCAGCTACCAGATGGCCTTGTGGTTGTTCGCCAGTCTCGCGGTGCTCGCCTGGTTCGGTCTACATGGTGTGAAACGCCGCTGGAGAACAACCTGGGGTTCGGCTGCCGTGACGGCTGCGCGGGTCTGAGGTCTTAATGAGCCTGCAACTGAGTTTTGCCGAAGCCAGCGCCATCGGCCCTCGCGAGGAGAACCAGGACGCCCTGCGCCTGGTCACCCCGGCCCCTGCGCTGGCAGCCAGCAAAGGATATTTGTTCGCCATCGCCGACGGCGTCAGCCAGTGCGCCGATGGTGGGTTGGCCGCCCGTTCGACGTTGCAGGCCCTGGCGCTGGATTATTACGCCACCCCGGAAACCTGGGGTGTCGCACAAGCCCTTGATCGCCTGCTGCTGGCGCAGAACCGCTGGTTGCAGGCCAACGGCGGGGGACAACCGCTATTGACCACTGTGAGCGCTCTGGTGCTGCGTGGCAGGCGGTTTACCCTGGCTCACGTCGGCGATTGCCGGGTGTATCGCTGGCACGGGGATAATTTGCAGCGAGTCAGCGAAGATCACGTCTGGGATCAGCCGGGCATGCAGCATGTGCTCAAGCGGGCGCTGGGCCTGGATCAGCATCTGGTGCTGGATTTTCTCGACGGTGAATTGCGTCTCGATGAGAGCTTCGTCCTGCTCAGCGACGGGATCTGGGCGGTTCTGGGCGACACCGCGATTGCCGCGATCCTGCGTGATCAACCGGATCTGCACAGTGCCGCGCAAACGCTGGTCAGCGCCGCGCACCTGGCCGGCAGCCAGGATAACGCCAGCGCCTTGCTGGTGCGGGTCGATGCCCTCGGTGAAACCAGCATTGGCGATGCTTTGATCCACTTGCAGCAATGGCCGCTGCCGCCGGCACTGAAACCGGGGCAGGCTTTCGAGGGTTGGCACGTCGAAGCAATCCTTGGTCAGAGCCAGCAATCATTGCTCTATCGGGTGCGTGACACCCAGCAGCAACCCTGGTTGCTGAAAACCCTGCCCGGCCGCCTGCATGACGATCATCAGGCGGGGCAAGCCTTGTTGTCGGAGGAATGGTTTCTCAAGCGCGTGGCCGGGCGGCATTTTCCTGAAGTTCATGCCGCCAGTCAGCGCCAGCACTTGTACTACGTGATGCGCGAATATCCCGGAGCGACCCTGGCGCAACTGCATGAACAGGTCGGGCCAATGCCGCTGGCGCAATGGCAGGACCTCGCCGAACGCTTGCTTCGAGCGGTCGGCATGCTGCATCGGCGGCAGATTCTGCACCGCGACATCAAACCGGAGAACCTGCTGCTGGGGGACGACGGTGAGTTGCGCCTGCTGGATTTCGGGCTCGCCTACTGCCCCGGATTGTCCGAAGACCAGCCTTCTACCTTGCCCGGAACGCCAAGTTTCATTGCACCGGAAGCGTTTCGCGGTGAAGTGCCGACCCCGCAACAGGATCTCTATGCAGTCGGCGTGACCTTGTATTACCTGCTGACCGGGCATTTCCCCTACGGCGAAATCGAAGCGTTTCAACGCCCACGATTCGGCGTACCGGTCAGCGCCAGTCGCTATCGGCCCGACTTGCCGGAGTGGCTCACACAAAGTCTGGAACGCGCGGTTGCCGCGGATCCAACGCTGCGTTTTGAAACGGCGGAAGAATGGCTGCTGCTGATCGAACAGGGCGAGCGGCACAGCTTGACCGTGCGCCCACGACCGCTGCTGGAACGCGAACCGTTGAAGGTATGGCGAACGCTGGCGCTGCTGTCCCTGTTGGCAAATCTGGCGCTGTTGTTTGCGGTATTTCATGGCTGATGTCAGCCCAAATGAGGAAAACACGATGAACGCAAAAGTCTGGCTGGTGGGCGCGGGCCCTGGCGATCCGGAATTGCTGACCCTCAAGGCTGTGCGGGCGTTGAGAGAGGCGGATGTGGTGCTGATCGATGATCTGGTGAATGCCGCCATCCTCGAACATTGCAACCAGGCGCGGATCATTCCTGTGGGTAAGCGCGGCGGCTGCCGGTCTACCCCGCAAGCCTTCATTCATCGCCTGATGCTGCGTTATGCGCGCCAGGGCAAATGCGTGGTGCGACTCAAGGGCGGCGACCCGTGCATTTTCGGACGTGGCGGTGAAGAGGCGCAGTGGCTGCGCGAACGTGGGGTTGAGGTGGAACTGGTCAATGGCATCACGGCTGGGCTCGCCGGTGCGACGCAATGCGACATACCGTTGACCCTGCGCGGTGTGGCGCGCGGCGTGACACTGGTCACCGCCCATACCCAGGACGACAGCAGCCTTAACTGGCAAGCACTGGCCCAAAGCGGCACGACTTTAGTGATCTACATGGGTGTGGCCAAGCTCAGTGAAATTCGTGAGCAGTTGCTGGCCGGCGGGATGACGGCAGACATGCCGGTGGCAATGATCGAAAACGCTTCGTTGCCGCACCAGCGGGAATGCCGAAGCGATCTGGCAGCGATGGAAAAAGATGCCCATGACTTCGAGTTGAAAAGCCCGGCCATTTTGGTCATTGGAGCGGTTGCGGCCTGCGAAGAAGATCAGAAGATCGCAGCCTTCGGCAGCTCCTACAGGTTGCAAGCGGTATCTGTGTAGGAGCTGCCGCAGGCTGCGATCTTTCGATATCACCGCATAAAACCGGGTTGGAACACCAAATCGCAGACAAAGAAAAGCCCGGCCTAAGCCGGGCTTTTCTCAAAGCTGCGGGCTAATTACTTAGCTTGAGCTTCAACCTGCGCTTCTACGCGACGGTTTACAGCGCGACCAGCTTCAGTTTTGTTGTCAGCAACTGGGCGGGATTCGCCGTAGCCAACAGACTGAACGCGGGACGATTCAACACCGTACTGGTTGGTCAGAACTTGCTTAACGGCGTTTGCACGACGCTCGGACAGTTTCTGGTTGTAAGCGTCAGGACCGACGGAGTCAGTGTGACCTTCAACAGTAGTGGTGGTGGATGGGTACTGCTTCATGAAGTCAGCCAGGTTCTTGATGTCGCCGTAGCTGTTAGGCTTGACTACCGACTTGTCGAAGTCGAATTTCACGTCCAGCTCAACACGTACAACTTCAGCAACTGCTGGGCAGCCATCAGCGTCAACGGTTACGTTGGCTGGGGTGTCCGGGCACTTGTCGACGTTGTCGCAAACGCCATCGTTGTCGCTGTCGGAGCAGACTTCAGCTGGTGCTGGAACTGGAGCAGCAGCAGGCTTGGAGCCGCCACCGAAGTTCACACCGATACCGACGCTAGGAGCCCACTCGGTGTTGCCCTGGTCGATGTTGTACTGAGCTTCAACGCCGGCACGAGCGTAGAAGTTGTCGGTGAAGTACAGCTTGGCGCCGCCACCAACGTTGGCGAAGGTGGAACGGTCACGACCGTTCGAACCGTTCTGGTCGATGCTCTGGTCGGAGAAGCCGGCCGAGACGTAAGGACGCAGCATGTCGCCCGGGTTGTTGAAGTGGTACAGAGCGTCCAGAGCGGTGTCCGCGCCCTTGATGTTCTGACCGGAGTCGGAACGCACGTTGTGCACTTCATCGTAAGCCAGACGCAGTTCAACGTCGTCGGTCAGGAAGTAACCAACAGAACCACCGAACAGATTGCCGTCGTTTTTGAAGTTACGAGTGCTGTCGTAGTACTCTTTCTTTGCGAAGCCTTCGATTTCAACTGCGCCTTGGCCCTGTGCCAGAGCGCCGAACGAAGTGGCGGCAATAAGAGAACCAATGGCCAAGCCCAAGGTGTTTTTCAGTTTCATCCGTTAAATCCCCATCTGGTGATTGTGAAGCAGTCCCGCAAACCGGGGGACAACTCGGCGGCAAGTCTAACAGAACTTGCCTACACGTAAGAGATATTTGCGCTGAACTAAGTTTCAGCAATGCCTGCAAATTTCTCACGCAATTTATCTAGAGCGCGTTTGTACCGCATTTTTGTTGCACTCAAACCCATGTGCATGATGTCTGCGATCTCCTGAAACTCCAGCTCTGCGACAAATCGTAGCACCAGAATTTCACGGTCAATCGGGTTCACATACACCAGCCAGCGATCAAGTCCGCCCTTCTCCTCGGGTTTCGGCGTCTTTTCTTCGGACGCTTCCTCAAGGGGGTCAAGACTCAATGCGTCCATCAAGCGACGCTTTCGCCGTTCCTTCCGATACTGCGTAATACACTCGTTGTACGTGATGCTATATAGCCATGTCTTGAACTTCGATTTGCCCTCGAAGTTCTTCAGGCCGTACAGCACCTTCAACATGACTTCCTGACAGACATCATCTGCATCGCGATCGTTCCCGAGATATCGTGCACAGACGTTAAATAATGTTCGTTGGTAACGCCGCATCAATTCTTCATAGGCGCGCGTTACGTGAAACAGCTCGGTATGCGAGCGCGCGACCAACTCCTCATCAGAGAGCTCGCGGGGGTCGTAGCGCATGGATAACGATTGGGCTTTATTCAAAACAAGTCGGGCCGACAGTCAGGTCAATGTCCGCCGCAGCCAGCATCAGGCGGCATTTTGCGGCGGCATACATTAGCAGGGTTTGCCGGGTTAGCGGCTACTCACATGCTGCTCAAGGAGGATCCGATTGGAAAGAGAGACTAGCTCACCCTCATCGGTCAGCAATGTGGTTTTAACCGTGCCGATCTCTTCGATCTGGCCTTCGACCTCTCCAACACGCACTTGTTGCCCAACCTGGTACAACTCACGCACATAGATTCCCGCAAGAATCTGACCGGCAATTTCCCGGCTTCCCAAACCCATGGCCAGCGCAACCGCCAGACCAACGGTAATCAAAACAATCACAATCACATGGTTGAGCAGGTCAGTCTTGACCTCCAACTGGCTGATCGCAACCGAAATACTGATGATGATCACCAAGCCCTGGGCAATTCGCCCAAGCCCTGAAGCGTAGTCCAGACCTACGCCTTCTGCCGCACCGCGCACCAGGCCATTGGCCAATTGCGCCAGCAAGACACCGACCAGCAACACCAGCGCCGCGCCGAATACCTTCGGCAAATACAGCGCAAGCATATCCAGCGTAGCTGAAACTCGCTCAAGTCCAAGGGATTCTGCGGCAGAAACCAGAAAAATCAGCAGAACGAACCAATAGACGATTTTGCCGATCAGCGTGGAAATCGGTACTTGCAGGCCGGCGCGCGACAGCAACTTGGTCAGGCCGGTGCCGCCCATCAGGCGATCGAGGCCCAGTTTGGCGAGCAATTTGGAAAGCAGCGTGTCCAGAAGCTTGGCCACGACAAAACCCAACAGCAGCACAACCAGTGCGCCGAACAGGTTCGGAATGAAGTTCGCAACTTTGGTCCATAACGCAGTCATTGCAGTGACGAGGCTCTGTGTCCAGAGATCAAGTTCCATATTCAATCAGCCTTATCAGCAGTGCGAGCGGTAGGTTTACGAAGACGGGACACCGGCGCAACGTGGGCCGATCCGTTATTCAGGGCGATCATCAGCGCGGGCAGCCAGCGGCCCAGCAGGCTGAACAGATCGCCGGCGCCGACCTGGCGGTTGGCGGTTTTCAGTACACGGCCAAGGCACGCATCGTCGTCCCGGGTGGACGGTGATGCCTTGAGCATGTCGCGCAAAGACTGTTCAAACGGATCGTGCATACGCACCTCTCGTGATGTCTGTGAAAGACGCGGTCAAATTTGGTCGGGTCACATGCTTTACCGTTACACCCAGCGCAAACGTCGGAACAACCACCACTGCCCGAGCGCCACCGAGAGCATCAGCAGGCAGGCAACGAGGAAGCCGTAAGGGCTTTCGGAAAACGGAATACCCCCGACGTTGATCCCCAAAAGACCGGTCAAAAAACTCATCGGCAAAAAGATCCCGGTGATGATCCCGAAGCGATACATCGTGCGGTTCATGCGCACGCTCAATCGCCGGTCTTCAGTCTCCAGGACAAGCCCCACGCGCTCCCGGGTCAATTCGAGCTCTTCGAGATAGCGGGTCAGGCTGTTGTTCAATTCGTTCCAGTAATCACCATCGTCTTCGACGAACCAGGGCAACTTGATCCGCGTCAGCTGACCGAAAATATCCCGCTGCGGAGCGAGAAACCGCTTCAACGCAGCAGCCCGGCGACGGATCTGCAAAACAGCACCATGCTCCGGTGTATACCGTTCGTCGGCATCCAGCTTTTCTTCTTCCTCATCGACCACTTCCGAGAGGCAACTGACCAGATCCTGCACCTTGTTGGTGAGGTACTGCGCCATATAAAGGATGAGCTCGGAGGCGGTTTTCGGTCCCTTGCCCTCCTCCAGTTGCGCCAGCAGCTCTTCGGTGGCGCGCAACGGCCGCAAACGCAGGGAAATCACCCGCTGGGCGGAACCGAAGATCCGTACCGACACCATGTCTTCAGGCTCGGCACCCGGATTAAGGTTTACCCCACGCAAAAATAGCAGCAGTTCGCTGTCGGAAAGCTGTAAAAGCCGCGGACGGGTGTTTTCTTCCAGCAAAAGGTCGCAGCTGAACTCACTCAAACCACTGGATTTGCGCAGCCAGGTCTGGGTTTGCGGATGACTGCGATCCCAGTGCAGCCACAGGCTTTCATGGGCCTGCAGCTGCAAGTCATCGAGTTCTGTCCGGGCTATCGAACGCGCGCCGCCTTTACCATCCAGCACCAGAGCATGTACCAGCCCCCATTGCGCGTTTTCTTCCTCGAACATCCGCATTCCTTCAGTCAATCGGGGATTTTATTCAGGCATTGTCAGCGGGCTCGGCGAGATGATCACGCCGTTGTTGTCCGCGTAGATGTAGTGGCCGGGATGGAAGGTCACGCCGGCGAATGTCACGGCAACGTTGAGGTCGCCGATACCGCGTTTGTCGGTTTTCATCGGGTGGCTGGCCAGGGCCTGAACCCCCAGATCGGTTTGCGCGATGACGTCGACGTCACGGATGCAACCGTAGATCACCAGCCCTTCCCAACCGTTTTTCGCGGCTTTCTCGGCCAGCATGTCGCCGAGCAACGCGCGACGCAGGGAACCGCCACCGTCGACCACCAGGACCTTGCCATCACCCTTCAGCTCGACTTGCTCCTTGACCAGCGAGTTGTCTTCGAAGCACTTGATGGTCACGATTTCGCCGCCGAAAGAATCACGGCCGCCGAAATTGCTGAACATCGGTTCCAGCACCTGCACCAGCTCCGGATAGGCGTCGCACAGGTCAGGCGTGAGGTAATGGTTCATCGAAAAACTCCTGTAAAGAGGAAGACGGCACGAACATCATTGATGAATCAATCATCGAAAATGACCAGAACAGCTCAATCCGTCATATCTTAGCCGCAAGCCGATCAGAGCGAAATGCCCCTGATAGAGCGTCCAGCTTAGTTTGCCGTGGCCAGGTTCGCTTGCTCACCCAACAGAGGTGTTTGCTGATCCGCCAGCCAACGGGCCACCAACGGCCAGACCTCCGCCTGTGCGGCTTTGCTGACCAGCATTTCTACATGACCGAAATTGTCGGCGAAGCCCTGCTCGCGCCCCAGGTTGATGAATTGCTTGTGCTCGGAACCGATCTGCTCGAACAGCTTGCGACAAGCCCAGGCCGGGTCCTGATGATCACTGACGGCACTCACGGCCAGCACCGGCACCTGAACGTTAGCCAAGCCGGCCCACCAATCCTTGTCGGCATCGCCGAAGCGCCCGAACAAACCGTACCAACGCATGCTTTCCAGGGCCAGGCCAATCGGCTCGTCCTCCGGACCGCGCTTGAGTCGGGAACCGGACAGCTGGGCAAAGCGCTTGAGGATGAAGCGACCGCTCCACTCCACCGGCGGAATTTTCAGCGGCCAGTAGGTGCGGCTGACTTGCGTTCCGAAAAACGCCGCAGACGCGACCACAGGCTCGCCGATGTACTCACCGCCCAACGCCGCGGCCAAGGTTATGCCGCCGAGTGAGTGGCCGATCCAGTGCGGTACCTGGCCGCTTTGCTCGCGCACGAACGCGCCAATGGCCGGCAGATCGTAACGCGCGTAGTCGGCGACGCGGTTCTTGCGGTAGTTCTGGTTGCGCTGGGACAAGCCGTGACCGCGCATTTCCGGAATCCACACATCGAATCCCAGACGCGTCAGATGAGCCCCAAGGCCCAGGCCTTTAGGGGAAAACCAGAAGCGTCGATTGGAAAAGCTGCCGTGCAGCAAGATCACCGGCACGCCGCGCACGGCAGGCTCATCGGCCAGGCCCAGGCGGGTGACCGCCAGCTCGACACTCGGATCCGGGCTGTTGGCCGGTTTCAAACGATAAACATCTTCGCTCAGATCACCGCGCCGCTCGGCGCTGATCAGGGCGACAGGAAATAGGTTGCTGCTGCTTTGCATAATCTCTTGCACAAAAAAGGGCGGCATCCAGATGGAGCCCGCCCTACTTCAATCTCAAAAAACGACCACCCCTGAAGGAGCAAGGCTTGCCCGCGATGGCGTCTTCAAAATCGCCATCGCCAGCAAGCTGTGCTCCTACAGGGAGCGAGCCGTTCTCACACTGTCAGGCCGAGGCTTGACCTTCCGCCAGGAAGAACCAGGTTTCCAGTACGGAGTCCGGGTTCAACGAAACGCTTTCGATGCCTTGTTCCATCAGCCACTTGGCCAGGTCCGGGTGGTCCGAAGGGCCCTGACCGCAGATGCCGATGTACTTGCCAGCCTTGTTGCAGGCGGCAATGGCGTTGGCCAACAGCTTCTTGACCGCCGGATTACGCTCGTCGAACAGGTGCGCGATGATACCGGAATCACGGTCCAGACCCAGGGTCAGCTGGGTCAGGTCGTTGGAACCGATGGAGAAACCGTCGAAGAACTCCAGGAACTCTTCCGCCAGAATGGCGTTGGACGGCAGTTCGCACATCATGATCACGCGCAAGCCGTTCTGGCCACGGGCCAGGCCGTTTTCGGCCAGCAGATCTACAACCTGGCTCGCTTCGCCCAGAGTACGGACGAACGGCACCATGATCTCGACGTTGGTCAGGCCCATCTCATTGCGCACACGCTTGAGGGCGCGGCATTCGAGTTCGAAGCAGTCACGGAACGATTCGCTGATATAGCGCGAAGCGCCACGGAAGCCCAGCATCGGGTTCTCTTCTTCCGGCTCGTACAGCTTGCCGCCGATCAGGTTGGCGTATTCGTTGGACTTGAAGTCCGACAGACGCACGATGACCTTTTTCGGCCAGAACGCTGCGGCCAGGGTGCTGATGCCTTCGACCAGTTTTTCGACGTAGAAGCCGACCGGATCGTTGTAACCGGCGATGCGCTTGTCGACGCTTTCCTTGATTTCCAGCGGCAGACCGTCGTAGTTCAGCAGTGCCTTGGGGTGCACGCCGATCATGCGGTTGATGATGAACTCCAGGCGGGCCAGGCCCACACCGGCATTCGGCAGCTGTGCGAAGTCGAAGGCGCGGTCCGGGTTGCCGACGTTCATCATGATCTTGAACGGCAGATCCGGCATAGCGTCCACGGAGTTCTTCTTGATGTCGAAGCCCAGTTCGCCTTCGAAGATGAAACCGGTGTCGCCTTCAGCGCAGGAAACGGTCACGCCCTGGCCGTCTTTCAACAGCTGGGTAGCGTTGCCGCAACCGACCACGGCCGGGATGCCCAGCTCACGGGCGATGATCGCTGCGTGGCAGGTACGACCGCCACGGTTGGTGACGATGGCGCTGGCGCGCTTCATGACCGGTTCCCAGTCCGGGTCGGTCATGTCGGACACCAGTACGTCGCCTGGCTGGACTTTGTCCATCTCGGACACGTCCTTGATGATGCGGACCTTGCCGGCGCCGATGCGCTGGCCGATAGCGCGGCCTTCGACCAGCACGGTGCCGGTTTCTTTCAACAGGTAACGTTCCATGACGTTGGCCTGGGTGCGGCTCTTAACGGTTTCCGGACGGGCCTGCACGATGTACAGCTTGCCGTCGTCACCGTCCTTGGCCCACTCGATGTCCATCGGGCACTGGTAGTGCTTCTCGATGATCATCGCTTGTTTGGCCAGTTCGCTGACTTCGGCGTCGCTCAGGCAGAAACGTGCGCGATCAGCCTTGTCGACATCGACGGTCTTGACCGAACGACCGGCCTTGGCCTCGTCGCCGTAGATCATCTTGATGGCTTTGCTGCCCAGGTTGCGGCGCAGGATCGCAGGGCGACCGGCTTCCAGCGTACCTTTGTGGACATAGAATTCATCCGGGTTCACCGCACCTTGCACGACGGTTTCACCCAGGCCGTAGGCGCCGGTGATGAATACAACATCACGGAAGCCCGATTCGGTATCGAGGGTGAACATCACGCCGGCAGTGCCGGTTTCGGAGCGGACCATGCGCTGTACGCCGGCCGACAGGGCTACCAACTTGTGGTCGAAGCCCTGGTGCACGCGATAGGAGATCGCGCGATCGTTGAAAAGGGAGGCAAACACTTCCTTGGCGGCGCGAATGACGTTTTCGACACCACGGATGTTGAGGAAGGTTTCCTGCTGACCGGCGAAAGAAGCGTCCGGCAGGTCTTCTGCGGTAGCGGAAGAACGCACGGCCACGGCCACGTCAGGGTTGCCGGCCGACAGCGCGGCGAACGCGGTGCGGATCTCGGCATTCAGTTTTTCAGGGAACTCGGCTTCCATGATCCATTGACGGATCTGGGCACCGGTCTTGGCCAGGGCGTTGACATCGTCGACGTCCAGGGCGTCGAGGGCAGCATGGATCTGATCGTTCAGGCCGCTCAGTTCCAGGAAATCACGATACGCCTGAGCGGTCGTGGCGAAGCCACCGGGCACCGATACACCGGCACCTGCAAGGTTGCTGATCATCTCGCCCAGGGATGCGTTCTTGCCCCCCACGTGCTCAACGTCGTGTTTGCCGAGCTTGTCGAGGGAAACTACGTACTCTACCAAGGTGATCTCTCCACTAACTGTGTTGGAAAAGCTCAGAAACCGGCTGCTTGAATGGGCATTTGCCGGCTATATGGCCTGGACCTGGAAAATAAGTGAGAATGCGGGCCAATGGCGGCCGGCAAATCGCGCCTATCATATCCAAGATTGCTCACTAGCTTAAGGCCCAAGGTGCAAATGAAACGATCTGCTTTCTTTATCTCCGATGGCACGGGCATTACCGCCGAAACCCTCGGCCAGAGCCTCCTGGCGCAGTTCGAAAACATTACCTTCAGCAAAGTCACGCGGCCGTACATCGACAACGTGGACAAAGCGCGGGCCATGGTACAACAAATCAACAAAGCCGCCGAAACCGACGGCTTCCGTCCGATTATCTTCGACACCATCGTCAATCAGGACATTCGTGAGATTCTCGCTACCTCGAATGGTTTCATGATCGACATTTTCTCGACGTTCCTGGCACCACTTGAGCAGGAACTGACCGAGCATTCTTCCTATACCGTGGGCAAATCCCACTCCATCGGCACCAGCTCCAATTACATGGAGCGTATCGAGGCCGTTAACTTCGCCCTCGACAACGACGACGGCGCCCGTACGCACTATTACGACAAGGCCGACCTGATACTAGTGGGCGTGTCGCGATGTGGTAAGACGCCGACGTGCCTGTACATGGCCATGCAATTCGGCATCCGCGCGGCCAACTACCCGCTGACCGAAGACGACATGGAACGCCTGCAACTGCCCGCCGCCCTGCGCGCCCACCAGCACAAGCTGTTCGGCCTGACCATCGACCCGGACCGCCTCACCGCGATCCGCAACGAGCGCAAGCCCAACAGCCGCTATTCGAGCTACGCCCAATGCGAGTTCGAAGTGCGCGAGGTGGAAAACCTGTTCCGCCGCGAGAACATTCCGAACATCAACTCGACGCATTTTTCCGTGGAAGAAATCTCCGCGAAGATCCTTGTGGAGAAAGGTGTGGAACGACGTTTCAAATAATTCCGATCACGCTTCTGTAGGAGCTGCCGCAGGCTGCGATCTTTTGATCTTGTTTCTAGAAATCAAAGTCAAAAG
>NZ_JBSVXD010000164.1:0-13032 GCF_054070755.1 Pseudomonas sp. SDO5591_S426
TACAGGGGAATGTGCGTTTCTCTGTAGGAGCTGCCGACGGCTGCGATCTTTTGCGTTGTCAGCGGCTCAAATACATCCGCGTCGTCAGCAGATAGACCGGCAACCCCGACACTAATATCAACAGCGCCGCATAAGGCGCCGCCGCCGCAAACTCCACATTCGCGGTATGCGCCCACACTTCTGTTGCCAATGTGTTGAGTCCGGTCGGACTCAGCAGCAGCGTCGCCGTCAGTTCCTTCATCGCATCCAGAAACACCAACGCAAACGCCGCACCCAACGCCGGGAAAATGATCGGCAGGGTTATCCGGCAAAACGCGGTGAACGACGAAGCCCCCAGCGTTCGTGCGGCTTCCTCCAGTTGCGGCGCAGCCTTGTTCAGTGCCGTACGAATCGGCGCCTGAGCCAGCGGCAGAAACAGTAACGCATAAGCGATCAGCAGCAGTGCCGAGGTCTGGTACAGCGCGGGCACATAATGCAAAGCAAAATAGACGAGTGTCAGGGCAATCACCAGCCCCGGCAGGGCATGCAGCAGATAGGGCAGGCGTTCGGCCCAGATCGCCAGTTGGCCCTTGTAGCGCACCACTAACAATCCGACGGGCACCGCCAGAACAAGGCACAACGCCGCGCCACCCAGCGACAACGCCAGGGATGAAAGCAGCGCCTCACCGATGGCTGCCACCGGAAATGCCGCAGACGAACCCACGGCCAGCCAATACGCCAGCATCCCCAGTGGAATGCCGCTACCGATGATTGCCAGCAGCAGGCAGTAAAACTGCCCTGCGATGGCCCATGGTCCCAAGCGAACCTGCTCCGCCCGTCGCGCCGCGCCTTGGCCTGTGCGCACGTGGCGACCTTTGCCGCGAACGCGCAGTTCCAGCCACAGCAGCATCAGGCACAGCGCCAGTAGCACTGCCGAGAGCATCGCGGCGTTGGCGTTACTGAATTCCAGTTCGAACTGTTGATAGATTGCGGTGGTAAAGGTTTGCAGGCCGATGATCGACAGCGCGCCGAATTCCACCAGCATGTGCAGCGCGATCAGCAGTGAACCAGCGAGCAGCGATGGCCAGAGCAGGGGCAGGGTGACCTTGAAGAACACGCCCCAGCGATTTTGCCCCAGCGTGCGTGCGGACTCCTCCAAAGATGGATCGATATTTCGCAAGGTCGCTGCCACTGGCAGGAAAATCAGCGGGTACTTGGAGAGCGTCATCACCAAAATCGCCCCGCCGAGCCCTTCAAAATGAGCGCTCAACGAAACCCAAGTGAAGCTGCTGACAAACGCCGGTACAGCGAACGGCAGGCACAGGATCACGCCCCACAGGCGCCGCCCCGGCAGATTGCTGCGTTCCAGCAGCCACGCCAGCGACAGCCCGATCACGCCGCAGGCCAGCGTCACGCCGACCATCAGCGCCAGGGTATTGCGCAGCAAACCGAACACGTAAGGCCGCCAGAGCAAGTGCAGCGCCTCGGCCCAACCCGCTTGCCAGGCCTTGAGTCCGACATAGGCCAGCGGCAGCAAACTGAGTACGACCAGCAGCAGAACCGGCAGCAGCAGCCAGATCGATGGCCGCTTGCGCCGAGGCACGTAAGCGCCGGTCGGAACGGGTAGCGAAGCGCTCATCAGTTCAGGCCAACGTCACGTTCCAGGTCCAGGGCTTCTTCAGCGTTGCCAAGGTCGGCTGGCGTGACTTTCGGCGCTTCCAGCTCGCTGAATGGCTTGAGGCCGCGATCCGATTCCATGCCTTTATGCAGCGGGTATTCAGCGGTGGTCTGGGTGATCACGCGCTGACCTTCTTCGCTGGCCATGTAGGCGAGCAATTGCTGGGCTTCTTTTGGATGTTTGCTGGATTTCAGAACCGCTGCGCTGGAAACAGTGATCAGCCCGCCGACGTCGCCGCCGGTGAAGTAGTGCAGCTTCGAATCGAGCTGGCCCTTTTCACGCTGCAGGGCGAACCAGTAGTAGTTGTTCACCAGGACTGTCGCGACTTCGCCGTTTTCAACGGCTTTGAGTGCGACCATGTTGTTGCTGTAGGTCTTGCCGAAGGCGCGCAGGCCGGTCAGCCACTCTTCGGCCGCGTCCATGCCGTGTACCTTGATGATTGCGACGGCCTGTTCCTGGAAGGCGCCGCTGGTCGGTACGAAACCAACCTTGCCCTGCCATTTCGGGTCGGAGAACTCCATCACTGATTTCGGCAGGTCTTTTTCGTCGATCAGCTTGGGGTTGAACGCCACGACGCGCACCCGGGCGGTCACGCCGATCCAGGTACCATTGCCGGCCACGTATTCCTTGGGCAAAACTGCCAGGGTTTCGTCATCCGCCTTGGCCAGCAGGCCTTGCTCGCCGAGTTTGTTCAGGGGTGGGGATTCTTCGGTGTAGATCACGTCGGCGGGGGAGCGATCGCCTTCTTCGACGACCTGGCTGGCGAGCTGGTTGCTGCTGCCTTTGCGTACGTTGACGTGGATGCCGGTCTTGGCTTCGAAGGCTTTGGCGACAGCGTCGCCGACTTCTTTGTGTTGGCCGTTGTAGAGGGTCAGGGAAACTTGATCCGCTGCCTGGGTGAGGGGAGTGGCGAGTGCCAGGCCGAGCAGGGTGATGGTCAGGCCGCGGCGCAGGGTATTTCGAAACATCATTCGCAGGGTTCCTCACTGTCGCATTGCAAAAACTTGCAACAATGATAAACGATATTGTTTCTCAAATGCGCCTTGTGGCTTTGATCAGGGTTTGGTAGGAAACTGCCCTAAGGTTTCCAGGGGCCAGAAACGCAAAAACCCGCTTTCGCGGGTTTCTGTGAAATCCAAGGTCGTAACCTTGGATTTGAATTGGTGCCCAGAAGAAGACTCGAACTTCCACGACCTTGCGGTCACCAGCACCTGAAGCTGGCGTGTCTACCAATTTCACCATCTGGGCAGTATCGGCAACGTCTCCGTCGTCGATGGCGCGCACTATACGGAGCGTCTTTTTAACTGTAAACCCCCGGAGTCAAAAAAACCTGGAAAATTTCACCAGAGGTCTTCAAATCAGCTTTACGGTGTCGATACAGAGCTTTAGATGGGTCGTCTTAGCCTGAAATTTCCCGTTTCATTACGCCTATGCCAAACTAACCCGCATATAGACAAGGTGAAAACTCTCTAATGGCCGATTGGCAGTCCCTCGATCCCGAGGCCGCTCGTGAAGCGGAAAAATATGAAAACCCCATTCCTAGCCGCGAACTGATCCTTCAGCATCTTGCTGATCGGGGTTCGCCTGCTAACCGCGAGCAGCTGGTTGAAGAGTTTGGTCTGACCACAGAAGACCAGATCGAAGCCCTGCGCCGCCGTCTGCGCGCCATGGAGCGCGATGCTCAACTCATCTATACCCGTCGCGGCACTTATGCGCCGGTGGACAAGCTCGACCTGATCCTGGGTCGCATCAGCGGTCACCGTGACGGTTTCGGTTTCCTGGTGCCGGATGACGGCAGTGATGACCTGTTCATGAGCCCGGCGCAAATGCGTCTGGTGTTCGACGGTGACCGTGCCCTGGCCCGCGTTTCCGGTCTGGACCGTCGCGGTCGCCGCGAAGGCATGATCGTCGAAGTGGTGTCCCGTGCTCACGAAACCATCGTCGGTCGTTACTTCGAAGAGGGCGGTATCGGTTTCGTCGTTGCCGACAACCCGAAGATCCAGCAAGAAGTGTTGGTGACGCCGGGCCGTAATGCCAATGCGCAGATCGGTCAGTTCGTCGAAGTGAAGATCACCCACTGGCCGACGCCACGCTTCCAGCCGCAAGGCGACGTGGTTGAAGTCGTGGGTAACTACATGGCGCCGGGCATGGAAATCGATGTCGCCCTGCGCACCTACGACATTCCTCACGTCTGGCCTGATGCCGTACTGAAGGAAGCCGGCAAGCTCAAGCCGGAAGTCGAAGAGAAAGACAAAGAGAAGCGCATCGACCTGCGTCATCTGCCGTTCGTCACCATCGACGGTGAAGATGCCCGCGACTTCGATGACGCGGTCTACTGCGAGGCCCGTCCGGGCAAGCTGCGCCTGTTCTCCGGTGGCTGGAAGTTGTACGTGGCGATTGCCGACGTATCCAGCTACGTGAAACTCGGTTCGGCACTGGACGCCGAGGCGCAGGTTCGCGGCAACTCGGTGTATTTCCCCGAGCGCGTGATCCCGATGCTGCCTGAGCAGTTGTCCAACGGCCTGTGCTCGCTGAATCCGCAGGTTGATCGTCTGGCCATGGTTTGCGAGATGACCATCTCCAAATCCGGCGAAATGACCGACTACTGCTTCTACGAAGCGGTGATTCACTCCCACGCCCGCCTGACCTACAACAAGGTCAGCGCGATGCTGGAAACGCCGAAGGCTACCGAAGCGCGCAAACTGCGTGGCGAATACACCGACGTCGTGCCGCACCTCAAGCAGCTTTATGCGCTGTACAAGGTATTGCTGGCCGCCCGTCACGTGCGTGGCGCGATCGATTTCGAAACGCAGGAAACCCGGATCATCTTCGGTTCCGAGCGCAAGATCGCCGAAATCCGTCCAACCATACGCAACGATGCCCACAAGCTGATCGAGGAATGCATGCTGGCGGCCAACGTGGCCACCGCCGAATTCCTGAAAAAGCACGAAATCCCTGCGCTTTACCGCGTTCACGATGGTCCGCCACCGGAGCGTCTGGAAAAACTGCGCGCGTTCCTCGGCGAGCTCGGCCTGTCCCTGCACAAAGGCAAGGACGGTCCGTCGCCGAAGGATTACCAGGCATTGCTGGCCGGTATCAAGGATCGCCCGGATTTCCACCTGATCCAGACCGTCATGCTGCGTTCGTTGAGTCAGGCGGTGTACAGCGCTGATAACCAGGGCCACTTCGGCCTGAATTACGAGGCGTACACCCACTTCACTTCGCCGATCCGCCGCTACCCGGACTTGCTCACGCACCGGGCGATCCGCAGCGTGATTCATTCGAAGCAGGACACGCCGCACGTCCGTCGTGCCGGTGCGATGACCATTCCGAAAGCGCGCATCTATCCGTACGACGAAGCGGCGCTTGAGCAGCTCGGCGAGCAGTGCTCGATGAGCGAGCGCCGTGCCGACGAAGCGACCCGCGACGTGGTGAACTGGCTCAAGTGCGAGTTCATGAAGGATCGCGTGGGCGAGTCGTTCCCGGGCGTGATCGCCGCGGTGACTGGTTTTGGTCTGTTCGTCGAACTGACCGACATCTACGTCGAAGGCCTGGTGCACGTCACCGCGCTGCCGGGCGATTATTACCACTTCGATCCTGTACACCACCGCCTGGCCGGTGAGCGTACCGGTCGCAGCTTCCGCCTTGGCGACACTGTTGAAGTGCGGGTCATGCGCGTCGACCTCGACGAGCGCAAGATCGACTTCGAGATGGCCGAAACAACCATCAGCACGCCGATCGGTCGCAAGAAACGTGGCACTGAAACCGCAGCACCTGCCGCGTCCTCTAAAAAATCGGAAGCAGAGCCGGCCCCGGCGAAAACCGGTCGTCGTCCTGCCAAGGAAAAGGCTGTCGAGGCCTACCGCCCGAGCGATGCCGCAGCGAAAAACGCTGAAGTGCGCAAAAGTCGTGAAATGAAACAGGCGTTGCTCGCCGGTGCGAAAAGCGGCGGTAAAGCGGCGTCTGCGGGAAAGACCAGCCGGTCGGCGCCTGAAAAGGCTGTCGGCGGCAAACCTGCCAAACCGAGCAAACATCGTAAAGGTCCGCCAAAAGCGGGCTCGGCCCCAGCCAAAAGCGGCGGGGCGCGTAAACCTAAGGCCAAGCCATGAGTCAGTTGGAAAAGATCTATGGCGTACACGCTGTAGAAGCGTTGCTGCGTCACCACCCGAAACGCGTCAAGCAGATCTGGCTGGCCGAAGGCCGCAATGATCCCCGGGTCCAGACGCTGATTGAGCTGGCCAACGAAAACCGGGTCCAGGTCGGCCAGGCCGAGCGCCGTGAAATGGACGCCTGGGTTGAAGGCGTGCACCAGGGTGTGGTCGCGGACGTGAGTCCAAGCCAGGTTTGGGGCGAGGCGATGCTCGACGAGTTGCTGGATCGCACCGAAGGCGCACCGCTGTTGCTGGTGCTCGACGGTGTGACTGACCCGCATAACCTCGGTGCCTGCCTGCGTTCCGCCGATGCGGCGGGCGCACTGGCCGTGATCGTGCCAAAGGACAAGTCGGCAACGCTGACGCCGGTTGTACGAAAAATTGCCTGCGGTGCTGCGGAAGTGATTCCGCTGGTGGCCGTGACCAACCTGGCGCGCACCCTGGAGAAACTTCAGCAGCGCGGCTTGTGGGTGGTTGGTACGGCGGGTGAAGCTGAAGTCAGCCTGTACGACCAGGACCTGACCGGCCCGACCATCCTGATCATGGGTGCCGAAGGCAAAGGCATGCGTCGCCTGACCCGCGAGCATTGCGACTATCTGGTGAACCTGCCGATGGCTGGTAGCGTCAGCAGTCTCAACGTTTCGGTGGCGACGGGTGTTTGCCTGTTCGAAGCGCAGCGTCAGCGTAGCGTCAAAGCCAAGGCTGCTGCCAAGAAATCCTGAATCACGCAGGCTCCCGTAGGAGCTGCCGCAGGCTGCGATCTTTTGACTTTGATTTTTCAAGATCAAAAGATCGCAGCCTTCGGCAGCGCCTACAGGTGTTCGGCATATGGTGACTGTTCAAATATTCACCAATTACCTTGCGCCTCCCTCGCCCCTTCTCTACAATTGCGCCCCTTGCTGTGACGGCAGGCATTCATGTGCCTTACCCACGCAAGTCCATAAGTGTCATTCACTCCTTGTCTGACCGCTTTTGAGCGGCAGGCTACAACCCGTAAGGAGCATTCATGCGTCATTACGAAATCATCTTTTTGGTCCACCCGGATCAAAGCGAGCAAGTCGGCGGCATGGTTGAGCGTTACACCAAGCTGATCGAAGAAGACGGCGGCAAAATCCACCGTCTGGAAGATTGGGGCCGTCGTCAACTGGCCTACGCAATCAACAATGTTCACAAGGCTCACTACGTGATGCTGAACGTTGAGTGCACTGGCAAGGCCCTGGCCGAGCTGGAAGACAACTTCCGCTACAACGATGCAGTGATCCGTAACCTGGTCATCCGTCGCGACGAAGCCGTTACCGGCCAGTCCGAGATGCTCAAGGCTGAAGAAAACCGCAGTGAGCGCCGTGAGCGTCGCGACCGTCCTGAGCACGAAGGCGCTGAAAGCGCTGATAGTGATGACAGCGACAACAGCGATAACGCTGACGAGTAATCCACGGACCTTTTAAGGAGCCTATCAAATGGCACGTTTCTTCCGTCGTCGTAAATTCTGCCGCTTCACCGCTGAAGACGTGAAAGAGATCGATTACAAAGATCTCAACACTCTGAAAGCCTACGTATCCGAGACCGGCAAAATTGTTCCAAGCCGCATCACCGGTACCAAAGCTCGTTATCAGCGTCAGCTGGCCACCGCTATCAAGCGCGCCCGCTTCCTGGCCCTGCTGGCCTACACCGACAGCCACGGCCGCTGAGACCGGGCAGTCGACACGTAGCAAAGGATTGAATGTATGCGTGCCTTAGCTGAGTTCATCATGCGGGGCCGTATGCAGGCCACTCTGGTAGTGGCTGGATGTGCGGCATTGCCGTTGTTGTATTGGTTGGGTGCTGCCGCCGGATGCCTTGTGCTCCTGCGGCGCGGATTGAAGGACGCCCTGGGCGTTCTTGCTCTGGGACTGCTGCCGGCGTTGATCTGGTGGCTTTACTCCGACGACCCACGGGCACTTCTGGTGCTGCTGGGGTCTGCGAGCCTTGCGTTGGTTTTGCGCGCAAGCGAGTCCTGGAACCGCGTGCTGCTGGTCAGCATAGCGATGGGAGTGGTGTTTTCAGTGGTGCTGGGGACGGTTTTTGGTCCCCAGATCGAGATGCTGGCGCAGGCCTTGATAAAGGTGATGCCGTCGCTACTCGGTGAGGTCTACCAACAAATGTCGGTAGACGAGCAAGCGCGTTTCGCGTCCCTGATTGCACCGATCCTGACCGGCCTGATTGCGGCCTTGTTGCAGATCGTCAGTGTGCTGAGCCTGATTGTCGGGCGCTACTGGCAGGCGTTGTTGTACAACCCAGGCGGTTTTGGTCGCGAGTTTCGCGCCATCCGAATCCCGCTGGGTCCCGCGTTGCTGCTGCTGGCGGGCATGGTTGTGACACCGAATTTCGGTGCCCAGATGTCCATGCTCGTACCGTTGTGCAGCGTACCGCTGGTTTTCGCCGGGCTGGCCCTGATTCACGGGCTAGTGGCGCAAAAGCGACTGGGCAGATTCTGGCTGGTGGGGTTGTACGTGACGCTGTTGCTGTTCATGCAGCTGATCTATCCGTTGCTGGTGGTCTTGGCCATCGTCGACAGCCTGATTGATTTTCGCGGTCGTCTGGTGCCGAAAGACACCGATAACGCGAACGGTGAAGGTTAAAAGTTAAGAGGATTTTCACATGCAACTGATCCTTCTGGAAAAAGTCACCAACCTGGGCAACCTGGGTGACAAAGTGAACGTTAAGGCTGGTTACGGTCGTAACTACCTGCTGCCTTACGGCAAAGCTACCGCTGCGACCCCAGCCAACCTGGCTGCGTTCGAAGAGCGTCGCGCTGAGCTGGAAAAAGCTGCAGCAGACCGTAAAGCATCGGCTGAAAGCCGTGCCGCCCAACTGGCTGAGCTGGAAGTGACTATCACTGCCACCGCTGGTGACGAAGGCAAGCTGTTCGGTTCGATCGGTACTCACGACATCGCTGACGCACTGACCGCCTCCGGCGTTGAAGTGCAGAAGAGCGAAGTTCGTCTGCCGAACGGCACCATCCGCAACGTAGGCGAATTCGACGTAGCCGTGCACCTGCACGCCGAAGTTGAAGCCACCGTACGCGTTGTCGTGGTAGCAGCTTAAGCAGCACTTGTCGGCTGGCACCCTCGGGTGCTTGCCGGTAACATCGGGCACGATCCTGTTTACAGGTCGTGCCCTTTGTCTTTCTGGCATCCCCGTTTTTACATCTGATTCCAAGTGGCCATGAACGAAATCTCCGCTCCTGAGCAATACGACCTGCAAACCGCCGCGCTGAAGGTGCCGCCGCATTCCATCGAAGCCGAACAGGCTGTACTCGGTGGTCTGATGCTGGACAACAACGCCTGGGAACGCGTGCTCGACCAAGTCTCCGACGGCGATTTCTACCGACATGACCACCGTCTGATTTTCCGTGCGATCGCCAAACTGGCCGATCACAACTCCCCGATTGACGTCGTGACCCTTGCCGAGCAACTGGACAAGGAAGGACAGACGTCGCAGGTGGGTGGCCTCGGTTACCTTGGTGAGCTGGCGAAAAACACACCGTCCGTCGCCAACATCAAGGCTTATGCACAGATCGTCCGTCAGCGCGCGACGTTGCGCCAACTGATCGGCATCAGCACCGAGATCGCCGACAGCGCCTTCAACCCGGAAGGTCGCACCGCCGAGGAGATCCTCGACGAAGCGGAACGCCAGATCTTCGCGATTGCCGAGGCCCGGCCGAAAACCGGTGGCCCGGTGGGTGTGAACGATTTGCTGACCAAGGCCATCGATCGCATCGACACGCTGTTCAACACTGACAACGCCATTACCGGCTTGTCCACTGGTTACACCGACCTTGATGAAAAGACCAGCGGCCTGCAGCCGGCTGACTTGATCATCGTCGCCGGTCGTCCGTCGATGGGTAAAACCACCTTCGCGATGAACCTCGTGGAAAACGCCGTACTGCGCAGCGACAAGGCTGTTCTGGTGTATTCCCTCGAGATGCCAGGCGAATCGCTGATCATGCGTATGCTGTCGTCCCTCGGTCGGATCGACCAGACCAAGGTGCGTTCCGGTCAGTTGGAAGATGACGACTGGCCGCGCCTGACCTCGGCGGTGAACCTGCTCAATGACCGCAAACTGTTCATCGACGACACCGCCGGTATCAGCCCGTCGGAAATGAGAGCGCGTACCCGGCGTCTGGCGCGTGAGCACGGTGAGATCGGCCTGATCATGATCGACTACCTTCAGTTGATGCAGATTCCAGGTTCCGGCGGCGACAACCGAACCAACGAGATTTCTGAAATCTCGCGTTCCTTGAAAGCCTTGGCCAAGGAGTTCAACTGCCCGGTGGTGGCGCTGTCCCAGCTCAACCGCTCCCTCGAGCAGCGGCCGAACAAACGGCCGATCAACTCCGACCTCCGGGAATCCGGAGCGATCGAGCAGGACGCCGACGTGATCATGTTCGTTTACCGCGACGAGGTGTATCACCCGGAAACCGAGCACAAGGGCATTGCCGAAATCATCATCGGCAAGCAGCGGAACGGGCCGATCGGCTTTATCCGCCTGGCGTTCATCGGCAAGTACACCCGCTTCGAGAACCTGGCGCCGGGTAGCTACAACTTTGATGATGACGAGTAATTTGTAGCGTCTGAAAGGGCCTCATCGCGGGCAAGCCCGCTCCCACAGGGTTCTGTGGTACCAAAATAGCAGGTACACCATAAATCACTGTGGGAGCTGGCTTGCCAGCGATAGGGTCGCCACCAATTTCCGACCACAGCCGTCGGAATTGGTCAAAATTTGTGCTATATTCCGCGCCCGCGAAATTCAATGAAAGCCAACACCGGTTATCGACATGCAAGCAGCCAAGCCGTTATTTGACTATCCAAAGTACTGGGCCGAATGTTTCGGGCCAGCGCCATTCCTGCCGATGAGCAGGGAGGAGATGGATCAGCTCGGCTGGGATTCCTGCGACATCATCATCGTCACCGGTGATGCGTACGTCGATCACCCGTCGTTCGGCATGGCGATCATCGGCCGGCTGCTGGAGTCCCAGGGCTTCCGCGTCGGGATCATTGCCCAGCCGAACTGGCAGTCCAAAGACGATTTCATGAAGCTCGGCGAGCCGAACCTGTTCTTCGGTGTCGCGGCCGGCAATATGGACTCGATGATCAACCGCTACACCGCCGACAAGAAAATCCGTTCCGACGACGCCTACACGCCGGGTGGCATGGCCGGTAAGCGTCCGGACCGCGCAAGCCTGGTCTACAGCCAGCGCTGCAAGGAAGCTTACAACCACGTGCCAATCGTGCTGGGTGGCATCGAAGCGTCCCTGCGCCGCATTGCCCACTACGATTACTGGCAGGACCGGGTGCGTAACTCGATCCTGATCGACGCCTGCGCCGACATTCTGCTCTACGGCAACGCCGAACGAGCGATCGTCGAAGTCGCCCAGCGTCTGTCCTACGGTCACAAGATCGAAGACATCACTGACGTGCGCGGCACCGCGTTCATCCGTCGTGATACGCCAAAAGACTGGTACGAAGTCGACTCCACGCGCATCGACCGTCCGGGCAAGATCGACAAGATCATCAACCCGTACGTCAACACCCAGGACACCCAGGCCTGCGCCATCGAGCAGGAAAAAGGTCCGGTTGAAGATCCGCAGGAAGCCAAGGTCGTACAGATCCTGGCCAGCCCGAAGATGACCCGCGACAAGACCGTGATTCGCCTGCCGTCGGTTGAGAAAGTCCGTGGCGACGCCGTTCTCTACGCTCACGCCAACCGCGTGCTGCACCTGGAAACCAACCCGGGCAACGCCCGCGCCTTGGTCCAGAAGCACGGCGAAGTCGATGTCTGGTTCAACCCGCCACCGATTCCGATGACTACTGAAGAAATGGACTACGTGTTCGGCATGCCATACGCGCGCATTCCGCACCCGGCGTACGGCAAGGAGAAGATCCCGGCCTACGACATGATCCGTTTCTCGGTGAACATCATGCGTGGCTGCTTTGGCGGCTGCACCTTCTGCTCGATCACCGAGCACGAAGGCCGGATCATCCAGAACCGTTCCCATGAATCGATCATTCGCGAAATCGAAGAGATTCGCGACAAGGTCCCGGGCTTTACTGGCGTGATCTCCGACCTCGGCGGCCCGACCGCGAACATGTACCGCATCGCGTGCAAGAGCCCGGAAATCGAATCCGCGTGCCGCAAGCCGTCGTGCGTGTTCCCCGGCATCTGCCCGAACCTGAACACCGACCACTCGGCGCTGATCCAGTTGTACCGCAGCGCCCGTGAGTTGCCAGGTGTGAAGAAGATCCTGATCGCTTCCGGCCTGCGTTATGACCTCGCGGTCGAGTCGCCGGAGTACGTAAAAGAGCTGGTGACCCACCACGTCGGTGGTTACCTGAAGATCGCCCCGGAACATACCGAGGAAGGTCCGCTCAACCAGATGATGAAACCGGGCATCGGCAGCTATGACAAGTTCAAGCGCATGTTCGAGAAGTACTCCAAGGAAGCGGGCAAAGAGCAGTACCTGATTCCGTACTTCATCGCCGCCCACCCGGGCACCACCGATGAAGACATGATGAACCTGGCGCTGTGGCTCAAGGGCAACGGTTTCCGTGCCGACCAGGTGCAGGCGTTCTACCCGTCGCCGATGGCCACCGCCACCGCGATGTACCACTCGGGCAAGAACCCGCTGCGCAAGGTCACTTACAAGTCTGACGCGGTCACCATCGTCAAGAGCGAAGAGCAGCGTCGTCTGCACAAGGCGTTCTTGCGTTATCACGACCCGAAAGGCTGGCCGATGCTGCGTGAAGCGCTGACCCGCATGGGCCGCGCCGATCTGATCGGGCCGGGCAAGAACCAGTTGATCCCGCTGCACCAGCCGTCCACCGACAGCTACCAGAGCGCCCGTCGCAAGAACTCGACGCCGGCCGGCAGCCACAAGGTTGCGGGGGAAAAGACCACCAAGATCCTGACCCAGCACACCGGTCTGCCACCACGCGCCAGCGATGGCGGCAACCCGTGGGACAAGCGTGAACAAGCCAAGGCTGCGGCGTTCGCCCGCAACCAGCAGGCGGCCAAGGAGCGCAAGGATGCGGCCAAGGGCAAGGGGCCGAAGCCGACCCGTAAGCCTGTCGTGCCGCGCTAAATCTCGCTTGAGTTGAATAGAACGCCAACCTTCGGGTTGGCGTTTTGCATTCTGGGCCAAAATCAAAAGATCGCAGCCTTCGGCAGCTCCTACAGGTGTACGCC
>NZ_JBSVXD010000165.1:0-12717 GCF_054070755.1 Pseudomonas sp. SDO5591_S426
CGGTTTTTCAAAAGCGGGTAGACAGTGGGGGCGAGTCCATACATAGGAGCTGCCGCAGGCTGCGATCTTTTGATGTTGCTTAAGGTTGAAACGCCCCAATAAAAATCGCCGGATCCACCCGTGCATCATTCAGGCTGATATTCCAGTGCATGTGCGGCCCGGTCGCCCGGCCAGTCGCGCCGACCTTACCCACCACGCCACCGCGCGCCAGTTGCTGCCCAACCTTCACATCGATTTTCGACATGTGGCAAAACATGCTGATAAAGCCCTGGCCGTGATCTACAAACACCGTGTTGCCGTTGAAGAAATAGTTGCCGATCAGAATCACCTTGCCGGCGGCCGGGGTCTTGATCGGTGTGCCAGCGCCCACGGCGAAATCGAGGCCAGAGTGGGGATTGCGCTCTTCACCGTTGAAGAACCGGCGCACACCGAACTTGCTCGACAGCGGACCATTGACCGGTTTGTCCAGCAGCAGGTTGCTTGGGGTGTTCGGGCTGAAGGTGCGGTAGGCGGCGATCTGTTCGGCCAGTTCACGTTCGATGCGCTTGAGATTCTCCGGGTCCGGATTGACCTGCTGGGTGTTCTTCAGGGTGATGCGCTGTTCCGGGTATTTTTTGTTGCCGACGGTGAAACTCAGGTTGCGACCGCCGCTGCTGATTGACTGAGTACCGGGTTTCACGGTCAACGGCACGCCGACAATAGCCAGCCAGTTGTTCTGTTCCTTGACCACCAACACCGGTTTGCCCTGATAACTGGCTTTCGGTGCCTGGGCGGCAGCGCCCAGATCCACGACGGCCACGCCACCCGGCACCGGTTTGTTCAGCAAACGGGTGATGTAACTGTCGGCGTGGGCGTTGAAGGTCAGGCACAGCAGCAACAGCGAAGCAAAAAAACGCGGCATGGATCAATCCAGTAAAGAAAGGGTGACGGGCGTCAGGTGATTGTCTTCGACCCGCACTTGCAGTTCGCCTTCACCCAGCTTGGCTTTCAGGCGCTGGCCGGTGTGAGTCTGACTGGCGTTGCGAATCGCGTTGCCGCGCTCGTCGAGCAGAATGCTGTAGCCACGACCGAGGGTCGCCAACGGGCTGACCACATGCAGCGTCTGCATCTGGCTTTGCAGTTGCAGGCGACGGCTTTTCAAGCCCTCGCGGATGGCGCGGGGCAGGCGTTCGGCGAGGCTGTCGAGGCGTTGACGGAGCATCGCCAATTGTCGACCCGGATGTTGCCCGGCCAGACGTGTCTCCAGACGGATCAGCCGCTCACGACGGGTATTGAGGCTGCGCTCAAACGCGCGACGCATGCGCATGTCCAGATCATCCAGCCGTTGGGCTTGCTGGCGCAGACGTTCGCCGGGATGACGCAAGCGGCGCGAAATGCCTTCCAGGCGTAACCGGTCACGCATCAGGCGATCGCGCATGCGCATCACCAGTCGGCGATGCAGGCTTTCGACCCGGCGCACCAGATCGCTGGAATCCGGTGCCAGCAGCTCGGCGGCGGCCGATGGGGTGGGGGCGCGCACGTCGGCGACGAAGTCACTGATCGAGACATCGGTTTCGTGGCCGACGGCGCTGACGATGGGGGTTACGCAAGCGTCGACGGCGCGGGCCACGGCTTCTTCGTTGAAGCACCAAAGGTCTTCCAGCGAACCGCCGCCACGGGCCAGGATCAACGCATCGAAGCCACGGGCATCCGCCAGTTTCAAGGCGCGGACAATCTGTGCAGTCGCTTCGCGGCCCTGCACGGCGGTGGGAATCAGCGTCAGTTGTATCTGCGGTGCGCGGCGGCGGAACACGCTGATGATGTCGCGGATCACGGCGCCGGTCGGCGAGCTGATGATACCGATGCGTTGCGGATGCGCCGGCAGCGGCACTTTGCGCTCGGCACTGAACAGGCCTTCGGCGCTGAGTTTTTCTTTCAAGGCATCGAAAGCCAGGCGCAACGCACCGTCACCGGCCGGCTCCACGGTGTCGAGAATCAGCTGATAATCGCCACGGCCCTCGAACAACGAGACCTTGCCACGCACCTTGACCGCCAGGCCGTCCTTCAACGCCTGACGCACTCGCGCGGCGTTCTGCCGGAACAGCGCGCAACGCACTTGGGCGCCGCTGTCCTTGAGGGTGAAGTACACGTGGCCGGACGCCGGGCGGGCAAGGTTGGAGATTTCGCCTTCGACCCAGATATTGCTGAACACGTCTTCGAGCAACACCCGCGCGCGGCCGTTGAGCTGGCTGACAGTCAGGACTTCGCGGTCCAGGCCGAGTCTTGCAAAGGGATCTTTAATCATGGGGCGCAGTTTAAAGGCATTCACTTATTGAATGCACGATCCCTTGTAGGAGCTGCCGAAGGCTGCGATCGTTTGATTTTGCTTTTGAAGATCAAAAGATCGTCCGAGCACGGACCGAGCCTTCGGCAGCTCCTACAGGGATTGGAAGACATGTTGGTTGAATTGTTGGGTCAATGGAGTTTTGGCGCGGTCGGGTGGTTGGTAATCGGCTCAGGCATCGCCCTGGCCTACATCGTCTTCGGCATTGCCGGTTTCGGCACGGCATTGGTCGCCGGGCCGATTCTGATTCTGTTTATGCCGTTGTCGAAAATCGTCCCGCTGCTGGTGCTGCTGGATTTCGTCGCGGCATTTGGCAATTTGTTGCCCTCGCGGCGTGACGTGGCGAAACCGGAGTTGCTGCGCTTGCTGCCGTGCATGGCGGTGGGCTGTACGTTGGGCGTGATTTTCCTGCTGAACCTGAAATCCGATCTGTTGCTGCTGATGATGGGGCTGTTTATCAGCGCCTATGCGATCTACAGCCTGTGGATAAAAGTCCGTCCGGCTCAGTTGTCCGCCGCGTGGGCGCTGCCGATGGGCACGATAGGCGGGATGTTCGGTGCGCTGTTTGGCAGTGGCGGTTTTTTGTATGCGATCTACCTGAACAGCCGCCTGCCCAAGGACGAGGCGCGGGCGACGCAAAGCGCGCTGATCAGTTGCAGCACGGTGGTGCGCTTGAGTCTTTTCGCTGTGGCTGGCGTGTACGCCGAACTGCCATTGCTCGTGTTGGCGCTGTGCTTGCTGCCGGCCATGGCGCTGGGACTGTGGATAGGCCGACGACTGACCATGCGCTTGTCCCGTGAAGCGTTCGTGCGGTTAGTGACCTGGTTGGTGCTGGCCAGCGGGATCGCCTTGATCGGCCGCTACCTCAGCACCTGAAGGTCAATCGTTGTACTGACTCAACAACCGCTCAAGTCGTGCGCTCAGGCGTCGTTTGATTTCGGTTTCGATGTGCGGCGCGAAGTCGTCGATCACGTCTTGCATGATCAATTGCGCGGCGGCGCGCAGCTCGCTGTCGAGGTACAGCAGCGCGTCGGCGTTCTTGTCGGCGCTCGGTGCCGGTTCGGCGGCAGGCTTGGCCGCAGGTGTCGGTGCGACGGTCGGCGCGGGTTCGCTGACGGTGTCGAACAACATCGGAATCTGTTCCTGGTCACCGTCTTCGACCGTGTCGGTCAGCAGCGGTGGTTGCAGGTTGTCATCGCCGAGCAATTGGCGGATCGACTCAAGGTCGTCCAGCAGGTGCGCGGACTTTTGCAGCGGTTTTGGAGTGTCCATCGGAATGCTCAGAGTCGCTGTAAACGGTGATCTTGCAGAGGATAGCCCTGTTCGCGGTAGAAACGGAAACTCTCCCGCGCGGCTGCTCTGATCGTCGGATC
The DNA here is from genome assembly GCF_054070755.1 of Pseudomonas sp. SDO5591_S426. NCBI lineage: Bacteria > Pseudomonadati > Pseudomonadota > Gammaproteobacteria > Pseudomonadales > Pseudomonadaceae > Pseudomonas > Pseudomonas sp. SDO5591_S426. The sequence continues at coordinate 3,697 of NZ_JBSVXD010000165.1, forward strand.
CTCCACCACCACTTCCGCCACGCGGGCGAAACGTTGGGCAAAGGCCGGGACTTTCAGGTCGAGGTTGACCAGCAAATCCTGGTGCTGACCGCAGTCATCGCCAAAACCCAGCACGATCAGGCTGTCCGGTTCGCTTTCAGCAGGGCCGTGGGGCACGAAACTTTCGCCCTTGAACGCCCACAGGCGCGCATCGAGATCATCGCGCTGGGCGACATCGCTGCAATGCAGGTAGACGCGGTGGCCCATGCGCCAGGCTTTTTCGGTGAGCTTGCAGGCGAAGTCCAGGCGTGCCGAAGGATCGGCGCTGGGCAGGATATAGAAGTCGACTTTGGTCATTGCGTTTCCTGAGCCGGAGCGGCGTCACTCGAAAGCGACGTCGCCCAGGTTCATTGGTTTCAGGCTTTGGCGCGGTCCAGCAGGTATTGGGTCAGCAGGGGAACCGGACGGCCAGTGGCGCCCTTGTCCTTGCCGCCGCTGGTCCAGGCCGTGCCGGCGATGTCCAGGTGCGCCCAGTTCAGGTTCTTGGTGAAGCGCGACAGGAAGCAGGCAGCGGTGATGGTGCCGGCTTTCGGGCCACCGATGTTGGCGATGTCGGCGAACGGGCTGTCCAGCTGCTCTTGGTACTCATCGAACAGCGGCAGTTGCCAGGCGCGGTCGTCGGCAGCCTTGCCGGCGCTCAGCAGTTGGCCGATCAGCTCGTCGTTGTTGCCCAGCAGGCCGGAAGTATGGGAACCCAAAGCAACCACGCAAGCACCGGTCAGGGTGGCGATGTCGATCACTGCTTGCGGCTTGAAACGCTCGGAGTAGGTCAGGGCGTCGCACAGCACCAGACGGCCTTCGGCGTCGGTGTTGAGGATTTCCACGGTCTGGCCGCTCATGGTGGTGACGATGTCGCCCGGACGCGAAGCGTTACCGCTCGGCATGTTCTCGGCACAAGCCAGGATGCACACCAGGTTGATCGGCAGCTTCAGTTCGAGCACGGCACGCAGGGTGCCGAACACGCTGGCGGCGCCACCCATGTCGTACTTCATTTCATCCATGCCGGCGCCCGGTTTCAGGCTGATGCCGCCGGTGTCGAAGGTGATGCCCTTGCCGACCAGCGCGTAAGGCTTCTCGGATTTCTTGCCGCCGTTGTATTGCATGACGATCAGGCGCGGCGGCTGGGCGCTGCCCTGGCCGACGGCGTAGAACGAACCCATGCCCAGTGCCTTGATCTTCTTCTCGTCGAGGACTTCGACTTTCAGATCCTTGAACTCTTTGCCGAGGTTCTTCGCTTGCTCACCGAGGAAAGTCGGGTGGCAGATGTTCGGTGGCAGGTTGCCCAGGTTGCGGGTGAATGCCATGCCGTTGGCGATCGCGGTGGCGTGGGTCACGGCGCGCTGCACTTCAGCCTGGGCGGCCTTGATGGTCAGCAGGGTGATTTTCTTCAGGGCGCGGGGTTCGGCTTTCTGGCTCTTGAACTGGTCGAACTGGTATTCGCCGTCGACCAGGGTTTCGGCCAGCAAACGAGTCTTGCCGTAGCTGTCGCGGCCTTTCACCACGATTTCGTCCAAGGCCAGTACGGCGTCGGTGCCGCCTAGGCCTTTCAAGGTGTTGAGTACGCCGGCGATGATTTTACGGAACGGGCGGTCGCCCAGTTCTTCATCCTTGCCCACGCCCACCAGCAGCACGCGATCGGCTTTCAGGTTCGGCAGGCTGTGCAACAACAGGCTCTGGCCGACTTTGCCGGCCAGGTCGCCGCGTTTGAGAACGGCGCTGATTGCACCGCCGCTGAGTTCGTCGAGTTGTTTGGCGGCAGCACCGAGCTTGCGGCCTTCACCGACGGCAACCACCAGCGTGGCGGTCTTCAACGTTTCCGGGTTAACGCTTTTTACAACCAGTTCCATGTCCGGGTCCCTGAATTTGATGGTCAACACGCAAGCGCTCGACGACGTATGTGCGTCGCTCGCTTATAGATAGAGAGGCGCCGGTAACGACCGGCGACGAAGGCCGCAGTTTGAACCTCGCTACCGGCGCCTGACAACCCTCGGTTGTACGATCTTCAGCGCTTTGACAGCCTGCGTGAGCGTGCGCAGTGACAGGCGCACCCAATCACAGGATAATGCGCCATCTTTTTTCGGCGGCTCTGCCTTGCGGGCTGTCTGATATGTTTGCTTGTTTGGCCGCCTTAGCCTGACAACCCTGGAGTGTCTGGTTTGATCGTCTTCCGTTATCTATCCCGCGAAGTCCTGTTGACCTTGAGTGCCGTGAGCGCCGTGTTGCTGGTCATCATCATGAGCGGACGCTTCATCAAGTACCTCGCCCAAGCAGCTTCGGGCCAACTGGATCCGGGCTCGCTGTTCCTGATCATGGGCTTTCGTCTGCCGGGCTTCCTGCAACTGATTCTGCCGCTGGGCCTGTTTCTCGGGATCCTGCTGGCCTACGGTCGCCTGTACCTCGAAAGTGAAATGACCGTGCTCTCGGCCACCGGCATGAGCCAGCAACGCCTGTTCCGCATGACCTTGTTCCCGGCCACGCTGGTGGCGCTGGTGGTTGCATGGTTGAGCCTGAGCCTGGCGCCACAGGGTGCCAATCAGTTCCAGCTGCTGCTGAACAAGCAAGATGCCCTGACCGAGTTCGATACCCTGGAGCCCGGTCGTTTCCAGGCTCTGCGCGACGGTACGCGGGTGACGTACACCGAACAGTTGTCGGATGACCGCATCAATCTGGCGGGTGTGTTCATTTCGCAGAAGAACGTCAGTTCCGACAAGAAGGACCGCGGGATCTCCGTGCTGGTGGCCGAGAAGGGCCGCCAGGAAATCCGTCCTGACGGCAACCGCTACCTGATCCTCGACAACGGCTACCGTTATGACGGTAATCCGGGGCAGGCCGACTATCGTGCGATCAAGTACGAAGAGTACGGCGTGCTGCTGCCCAAGCCGGATGTCAGTGACGAAGTGACCGATCGCGATGCCATGACCACCGCGTCTTTGCTGGGCAGCGACGACATCCGTTCGCGCACCGAGCTGCAATGGCGCCTGTCCCTGCCGTTGCTGGTGTTCATCGTGACCTTGATGGCGGTGCCGCTGTCGCGGGTCAACCCGCGTCAGGGCCGTTTCCTCAAGCTGCTGCCGGCGATTCTTCTTTATATGGCTTACCTGACCATCCTGATTGCCGCTCGCGGCGCCCTTGAAAAGGGCAAAATTCCGCCGGCGCTGGGCTTGTGGTGGGTGCACGCGATCTTCCTGGTCATTGGCCTGGGCCTGCTTTACTGGGAGCCCCTGCGCTTGAAGATGGCGAGTCGCCGCAGCGCGCTGGAGGTGGCCCGTGGTTAAGCTCGACCGCTACATCGGTAGCAGCGTGTTCATGGCGATCCTCGCGGTACTGGGGATCATTCTCGGGTTGGCGACCTTGTTCGCCTTCATCGATGAGATGAGCGAAGTCAGCGACACCTACACCCTGGTCGATATTTTGAGCTACGTGTTGCTGACCGCGCCGCGTCGTCTGTACGACATGCTGCCGATGGCCGCGCTGATCGGTTGCCTGATCGGCCTCGGCAGTCTGGCCAGCAACAGCGAACTGACCATCATGCGCGCCGCTGGCGTGTCGATCGGGCGGATTGTCTGGGCGGTGATGAAGCCGATGCTGATCCTGATGGTGGTGGGCGTGTTGATTGGCGAGTACGTCGCGCCGGCAACCGAAAGCACCGCCCAGGCCAACCGTTCGCTGGCCCAGGGCAGTGGCGACGCGCAAAGCGCCAAGCACGGTCTGTGGCACCGCCAGGGTGACGAGTTCATCCACGTCAACTCTGTGCAGCCCAACGGTATTTTGTATGGTGTGACCCGTTATCGCTTCGACGATCAGCGCCACATGCTGTCCTCGAGCTTTGCCAAGCGCGCGGAGTTCGACAAGGATCACTGGCAGTTGAGCGATGTGACCACCACGGTGTTTCATGAAAAGAACACTGAAGTAGTCACTACCCCGGTTGAGCGCTGGGAGGTGGCCTTGAGCCCGCAGTTGCTGAGCACGGTGGTCATGGCGCCTGAATCCCTGTCGATCACCGGTTTGTGGGGCTATATCCACTATCTGGCGGACCAGGGACTGAACAATGGCCGTTACTGGCTGGCGTTTTGGGTCAAGGTGTTGCAGCCGCTCGTCACCGCTGCTTTGGTGCTGATGGCGATTTCCTTCATTTTCGGCCCGTTGCGCTCGGTGACCCTTGGTCAGCGGGTATTTACCGGGGTTCTGGTAGGTTTCACCTTCCGCATTGCCCAGGATTTGCTGGGGCCTTCGAGCCTGGTGTTCGGTTTCTCGCCGCTGTTTGCGGTGCTGGTGCCGGCCAGTGTCTGTGCCCTGGCCGGGGTCTGGTTGTTGCGTCGCGCCGGTTGATGACGGCTGCTTCCTGACCTCGCTGCTGATAAAAAACGCCCCAGTCGCAAGACCGGGGCGTTTTTGTATGCGCCGTCTGACCTGCGAACGTGACGCTTGCGCCGTGGATCAGGTACAATTCCCGGCTATTTTTCGGCGGGCTATGCCTGCAGCCTTTTTGAGTGTTGATCCGTGAGTGATTTGAGTCATATCCGCAATTTCTCCATCATCGCCCACATTGACCATGGCAAGTCGACGCTGGCCGATCGCTTCATCCAGATGTGCGGCGGCCTGGCCGAGCGTGAAATGGAAGCCCAGGTACTGGATTCCATGGACCTTGAGCGTGAGCGCGGGATCACCATCAAGGCTCACAGCGTTACTCTGTATTACAAAGCCAAAGATGGTATCAACTACCAGCTGAACTTCATTGACACCCCCGGCCACGTTGACTTCACCTACGAAGTCAGCCGCTCGCTGGCGGCTTGTGAAGGCGCGCTGCTGGTGGTCGATGCCGGTCAAGGTGTTGAAGCTCAGTCGGTTGCCAACTGCTACACGGCCATCGAACAGGGCCTGGAAGTGATGCCGGTGCTGAACAAGATCGACCTGCCACAGGCCGATCCGGACCGCGTTAAAGAAGAAATCGAAAAAATCATCGGCATCGATGCCACCGACGCGGTCACTTGCTCTGCCAAGACCGGTCTGGGCGTCGATGAAGTGCTTGAGCGCCTGGTCGCCACCATTCCCGCGCCGACCGGCAATATCGAAGATCCGCTGCAAGCGTTGATCATCGACTCCTGGTTCGACAACTACCTGGGCGTTGTCTCCCTGGTGCGTGTGCGTCACGGCCGCGTGAAGAAGGGCGACAAGATTCTGGTCAAGTCCACCGGCAAGATCCACCTGGTGGACAGCGTCGGTGTATTCAACCCGAAACACACCGCTACCGTTGACCTGAAGGCCGGTGAAGTAGGTTTCATCATCGCCGGCATCAAGGACATTCACGGTGCGCCAGTGGGCGACACCCTGACCTTGAGCTCCACGCCGGATGTCGACGTGCTGCCGGGTTTCAAACGCATTCAGCCGCAGGTGTACGCCGGTCTGTTCCCAGTCAGCTCCGACGACTTCGAAGATTTCCGTGAAGCGCTGCAAAAGCTCACCCTGAACGACTCGTCGCTGCAGTACACCCCGGAAAGCTCCGACGCGCTGGGCTTCGGCTTCCGTTGCGGCTTCCTCGGCATGCTGCACATGGAAATCATCCAGGAGCGCCTGGAGCGCGAGTACGACCTGGACCTGATCACCACCGCGCCGACGGTAATCTTCGAGCTGCTGCTCAAGACCGGCGAGACGATCTACGTCGATAATCCGTCGAAACTGCCGGACCTGTCTTCCATCGAAGACATGCGCGAGCCGATCGTGCGGGCCAACATTCTTGTGCCGCAAGAGCACCTGGGCAACGTCATTACGCTGTGCATCGAAAAACGTGGTGTGCAGGTCGACATGCTGTTCCTCGGCACTCAGGTCCAGGTGACCTACGATCTGCCGATGAACGAAGTGGTGCTGGACTTCTTCGATCGCCTGAAATCCACCAGTCGCGGCTATGCTTCGCTGGACTACCATTTCGATCGTTACCAATCGGCTAGTCTGGTGAAACTGGACGTGCTGATCAACGGCGACAAGGTCGACGCCCTGGCGTTGATCGTGCACCGTGACAACGCGCACTACAAAGGTCGCCAGTTGACCGAGAAGATGAAAGAACTGATTCCGCGGCAGATGTTCGACGTGGCAATCCAGGCCGCCATTGGCGGTCAGATTGTGGCGCGTACAACCGTCAAGGCGCTCAGAAAGAACGTATTGGCCAAATGCTACGGTGGTGACGTCAGCCGTAAGAAGAAGCTGCTGGAAAAGCAAAAGGCCGGTAAAAAACGCATGAAGCAGGTCGGTAACGTGGAAATTCCACAAGAAGCCTTCCTTGCCGTGCTCAGGTTGGATAGTTAGGTCCTATGTCACTAAATTTCCCGCTGTTGCTGGTCATCGCCGTGTTCGTCTGCGGCCTGTTGGCGTTGCTCGATCTGTTGATCCTGGCACCGCGTCGGCGTGCCGCCATCACCTCCTATCAGGGCAGCGTCAGCCAGCCTGATATGGTGGTGGTCGAGAAGCTGAACAAAGAACCGCTGCTGGTTGAATACGGCAAGTCGTTCTTCCCGGTGTTGTTTATCGTGCTGGTGCTGCGTTCGTTCCTGGTGGAACCGTTCCAGATTCCATCCGGCTCGATGAAACCGACCCTGGATGTCGGCGACTTCATTCTGGTGAGCAAGTTTTCTTACGGGATCCGCCTGCCGGTGATCGACAAGAAAATCATCGAAGTCGGTGAACCACAACGCGGTGATGTGATGGTGTTCCGTTACCCCAGCGACCCGAACGTCAACTACATTAAACGTGTAGTGGGCCTGCCGGGCGACACGGTACGGTATACCGCCGACAAGCGTCTGTTCGTCAACGGTGAGTCGATTGCCGAGCAACTGGTCGGCTCCGAGCCGGGCACGCTGGGCAGCGCCGAGCTCTACAAGGAAAAACTCGGCATCGCCGAGCACCTGATCCGCAAGGAAATGAGCCGCTACCGCGCAACGCCGGACCGTTCGTGGACCGTGCCGGCCGGGCACTACTTCATGATGGGCGACAACCGCGACAACTCGAACGACAGTCGCTACTGGGATGATCCGAGCATTCCCAAGGACCTGCTGGGCATGGTTCCCGACAAGAATATCGTCGGCAAGGCCTTTGCAGTCTGGATGAGCTGGCCGGAACCCAAACTCAGTCACCTGCCGAATTTCTCGCGGGTTGGCCTGATCAAGTAATCAAACACGGCGCTGTTGAACACAGCGCCGAATGCATTTCTGGAACCGGCACAATCGGCGCCAGACGCATGAAAACAATGATATTCAGGACGTTATTTTTGAACACAGCGTTAATTGTCCCAAGCCTGCGCCGACTCTCGGCGATGGCGGTGGAATCCAACCACGAACTCAGCGTGGGTAAACCGTGAGCGTCTCCCTAAGCCGTCTCGAGCGTCAGCTCGGCTACACCTTCAAGGATCAGGAACTGATGGTCCTGGCCCTGACTCACCGCAGTTTTGCCGGGCGCAACAACGAACGCCTGGAATTCCTCGGTGACGCCATCCTCAACTTCGTTGCCGGTGAGGCGCTGTTCGATCGCTTCCCGCTGGCCCGCGAAGGCCAGTTGTCGCGTTTGCGCGCACGCTTGGTGAAAGGTGAGACCCTGGCCGTACTGGCCCGGGGTTTCGATCTGGGCGATTACCTGCGCCTGGGTTCCGGCGAGTTGAAAAGCGGCGGTTTTCGTCGCGAGTCGATTCTGGCCGATGCTCTTGAAGCGCTGATTGGTGCGATCTATCTCGATGCCGGCATGGAAGTGGCGCGCGAGCGTGTGCTCGCCTGGCTGGCCGGAGAGTTCGAAGGCCTGACGCTGGTCGACACCAACAAAGATCCGAAAACCCGCCTGCAGGAATTCCTGCAGTCCCGTGGTTGCGAACTGCCGCGTTACGAAGTGGTGGATATCCAGGGTGAACCGCATTGCCGGACGTTCTTCGTCGAATGCGAAATCATCTTACTGAATGAAAAAAGCCGAGGTCAGGGTGTGAGTCGTCGTATTGCCGAACAGGTAGCGGCCGCCGCAGCACTGATTGCCCTGGGTGTGGAGAATGGCAATGACTGATACAAACGCAACTCGCTGTGGCTATGTTGCCATCGTCGGCCGTCCCAACGTGGGCAAGTCCACGCTGCTGAACCACATCCTGGGTCAGAAGCTGGCAATCACCTCGCGCAAACCGCAGACCACCCGCCACAACATGCTCGGCATCAAGACCGAGGGTGATGTGCAAGCGATCTACGTCGACACCCCGGGCATGCACAAGGGTGGCGAAAAGGCGCTGAACCGCTACATGAACAAGACCGCTTCGGCGGCGTTGAAAGACGTCGACGTGGTGATCTTCGTGGTCGACCGCACCAAGTGGACAGACGAAGACCAGATGGTTCTCGAGCGCGTCCAGTACGTGACCGGCCCATTGATCGTGGCGCTGAACAAGACCGACCGCATCGAAGACAAGGCCGAGCTGATGCCGCACTTGTCGTGGTTGCAGGAACAGCTGCCGAACGCACAGATCATCCCGATTTCCGCGCAGCACGGGCATAACCTCGATGCACTGGAGCGCGTGATCGCCGATCACCTGCCGGAAAACGATCACTTCTTCCCGGAAGACCAGATCACCGACCGCAGCAGCCGTTTCCTCGCCGCTGAGCTGGTGCGCGAGAAAATCATGCGCCAGATGGGCGCCGAGCTGCCGTACCAGATCACCGTTGAAATCGAAGAATTCAAGCAGCAGGGCAAAACCTTGCACATCCATGCCTTGATCCTCGTCGAGCGTGATGGCCAGAAGAAAATCATCATTGGCGACAAGGGCGAGCGTATCAAGCGCATCGGCACCGAGGCGCGCAAGGACATGGAACTGCTGTTCGACTCCAAGATCATGCTCAACCTGTGGGTCAAGGTTAAGGGTGGCTGGTCCGATGACGAGCGCGCGTTGCGTTCGTTGGGTTATGGCGACTTGTAACAAGGATTTAAAGATCAAAAGATCGCAGCCTTCGGCAGCTCCTACATGAGATT
>NZ_JBSVXD010000166.1:0-12594 GCF_054070755.1 Pseudomonas sp. SDO5591_S426
CCGAAGGCTGCGATCTTTTGCGGCGCGCCAGTATATCGATCCGACCGAAGACTTACTCCAACGCCTTCCAGATCTCGGTGGCATATTCACGAATCGTCCGGTCCGACGAGAACCAGCCCATCCGTGCCGTGTTCAACACCGCTGAACGCCACCATTGCTGCGAGTCATGCCAATGGGCTTCGACCCGCATCTGCGCGCTCCAGTAGGAATCGAAATCGGCGCAGACCAGGAAACGGTCGTAGTCCACCAGCGAGTCGATGAAGCCGGCATAACGGGACGGGTCATCCGGCGAGAACACCCCGCCGCGGATGGCCTGCAACACATCGTTGAGCCGATGCGATGCGGCGATGTCCGGCACCGCGCTGAACTCGTGGTTCTGCTTGCGCGCTTCAACCTGTTGCGCGCTGAGGCCGAAGATGAACATGTGCTCGGCGCCGATGCGCTCGCACATTTCCACGTTGGCACCGTCCAGCGTACCGATGGTCAGCGCGCCGTTGAGGCCGAACTTCATGTTGCTGGTGCCAGACGCCTCGAAACCGGCGGTGGAAATCTGCTCGGACAAATCCGCCGCCGGAATGATGCTCTCCGCGAGGCTGACGTTGTAGTTGGGCAGGAACACCACTTTGAGCAAGCCGCGCACGGTCGGGTCGTTGTTTACCACCCGAGCGATGTCGTTGGTCAACTTGATGATCAGCTTGGCCTGGTGATAACTGGCCGCCGCTTTACCGGCGAAGATTTTCACCCGCGGCACCCAGTCGATTTCCGGCTCGGCGCGAATCGCCTGGTACAGCGCCACGGTGTGCATCAGGTTGAGCAACTGGCGTTTGTACTCGTGGATGCGCTTGACCTGCACGTCGAACATCGCCGCCGGATTGACCGCAATCCCCAGCCGCTCGTGAATCAGGTAGGCCAAGGCTTTTTTACTGTGCAGCCGCTGTTCGGCAAAAGCTTTGCGGAACGCGGTCTTCTCGGCGAACGGCTCAAGGCCGAGCAACCGTTCTTCGGGATTGTCCAACAGTTCCGGACCGAGGGCATCGACCAGCATCGAGGTCAGCTCGGAGTTGGCCTGATACAGCCACCGGCGGAAGGTGATGCCGTTGGTCTTGTTGTTGATCCGTTCCGGGTAGAGCTTGTGCAACTCGGAGAACACCGTTTTGCGCATCAACTGCGTGTGCAGCCCGGATACGCCGTTGACGCTGTGGGAACCAAGAAACGCCAGGTTGCCCATGCGCACGCGGCGGCCGTTGTCTTCTTCGATCAGCGAAACCGCGCGCAGTACGTCGAAGTCGTGGATGCCTTTGGCGCGCAGCGAGTCGATGTGCTGGGCGTTGATGAGGTAGATGATCTGCATGTGTCGCGGCAGCATGCGTTCCATCAAGCCGACCGGCCAGGTTTCCAGTGCTTCGGGCAGCAGTGTGTGGTTGGTGTAGGAAAGCGTGTCGACCGTGACCTGCCACGCCGCGTCCCAGGCCACGTCATACACGTCGACCAATTGACGCATCAGCTCGGCCACCGCGATCGAGGGATGGGTGTCGTTGAGCTGGATCGAAGCGTGATCGCCCAGGGTCAGCACCGAGGTGTGCATGTTGCGATGACGGCGCAGCAAGTCCTGTAAAGACGCGGCGACGAAGAAATATTCCTGGCGCAGACGAAGTTCCTGCCCGGCTTCGGTGCTGTCCGCCGGGTAGAGCACGCGGGAGATACTCTCCGCCCGGGCCACTTCGGCGACCGCGCCCAGGTGGTCGCCAGCGTTGAAGCGTTCCAGGTGCAAATCTTCCATGGCCCGCGCGCGCCACAGGCGCAAGGTGTTCACGCTCGCCCCGCGCCAGCCGACCACCGGCGTGTCGTAGGCAATGGCCCGTACGGTTTCCGCCGGGTGCCAGACTTGCTTGGACTTGCCGCTTTCATCGGTGACGGTCTCGACACTGCCACCGAAACCGATCGGATAAACCACTTCCGGCCGCTCAAACTCCCACGGGTTACCGAAATCCAGCCAGTGTTCGGTCTGTTCCTGCTGCCAACCGTCGACGATGGCCTGGCGGAACAGGCCGTGTTCGTAGCGAATACCGTAACCGTGACCGGCGATGCCGAGGGTCGACATACTTTCCAGGAAGCACGCCGCCAAACGCCCCAGGCCACCGTTGCCCAGCGCCGCATCGGGTTCCAGCAGGCGGATGCGCTCAAGGTCGACGCCGAGTTCAGTCAGGGCCTCGCGGGCTACGTCGAGCAGGCCGAGGTTGCTCAGGCTGTCGAAGAGCAATCGACCGATGAGGAATTCCAGGGAAAGGTAGTAAACGCGCTTCTGACCTTTGCGGTAGATCTGCCGCGTGTGGTCCATCCAGTGCTCGACCATGTGGTCCCGCGCGGCCAGGGCAATGGCTTCGAACCAGTCATGGTCGAAGGCGTGATCCGGGTCTTTGCCCACCGCGTAGGTGAGTTTGGTCAAGACGGCGTCGCGGAATGCGGCCACCTCTGCTTCGCGAACAAGTGGTTCTTGAGTCATCGATAGGACCTCGAGCGAGCTTGGAGTTGTCTGAGCCTAGACGGTCTGACAGGCGGTAGAGGCTCTGGTTCGGCAGTTTTTCCTGTTAGTGCGAATCGGGTCGGCAATACATTGTCATGTGCCTGAATCAATGCAGGGGCCGTGCCGGATTAACGGTGTTACGAGGCAGCAAAGAAAAAATCTGGCGAAAGGTTGTTCAAAAATCCACCAGTCCCGGTATGATCGCGCGCCCTGATGCACACGCTGGTAACAACCGATGATGAAGCCGAACCTGATCGCCGCCGCGGAGATCGACCGACTCGATACCTGGGCCAAGTACTCCGCCCCGATGTGCGGCTCGTGCATGTCCAGCTGCTGCACCCTGCCGGTCGAGGTCAAGATCAAGGATCTGGTCCGTATCGGCGTGGTCGATGAATTCGAGCTGGGTGACCCGCCGAAGAACATCGCCAAGCGCCTGCAAAAGGAAGGTTTGGTCGAGCGTTTCAACCAGAAGTCAGGAATCTTCACACTCCAGCGCATGAGCAACAACGATTGCTACTACCTGGATCGTAAGAGCCGTCTGTGCACTATTTATGAAAAGCGCCCGGATACTTGCCGCAACCACCCGAAAATCGGCCCACGACCGGGGTATTGCGCGTACAAGCCGAAGGAAGTGGAGCGCGAGCGCAATTCTCGGTCGATCGAGCGGTTCTGATCCGTCCTGAAAATTTTGGCGGCTGATCGGTCGCCATCGCTAGCAGGCTAGCCTGCTAGCGATGGCGCCAGTACAAACACCACACAAATCCCAGACAAACAAAAACGCCCCCGGCCTTACGACCGGGGGCGTTTTCGTTAAGCCGGGCTAAATCTTATGCCTTGGCTTTCTTGGCAGCGCGGGTACGCTCGCTTTCGTCCAGGATCTTCTTGCGAAGACGGATGGACTTAGGAGTGACTTCGCACAGCTCGTCGTCCTGGATGAATTCCAGAGCCTGTTCCAGGGTGAAGCGAACAGGTGGAACCAGAGCGATGGTTTCGTCTTTACCCGAAGCACGCATGTTGTCGAGCTTCTTGCCCTTGGTAGGGTTAACGCCCAGGTCGTTGTCACGGCTGTTCAGACCAACGATCTGACCGTTGTAGATTTCCTGACCGTGTTCAACGAACAGCTTGCCACGTGCCTGGAGGGTTTCCAGGGAGTAGGTCAGTGCCTTGCCGGTTTCAACCGAAACCAGAACGCCGTTCTGACGGCCGGACATGTCGCCCGACTTCATCACGTCGTAACGGTCGAAAATCGAGGTCAGGATGCCAGCGCCGTTGGTCAGGGTCAGGAACTGGTTACGGAAACCGATCAGACCACGAGCAGGGATGTTGTATTCCAGACGTACACGGCCCTTGCCATCCGGCACCATGTTGGTCAGGTCGCCCTTACGCAGGCCCATCTCTTCCATCACCTTGCCCTGGGATTCTTCCGGCAGGTCGATGGTGACGTTTTCGAACGGTTCGTGCTTCACGCCGTCAACCAGACGGATGATCACTTCCGGACGGCCTACAGCCATTTCGAAGCCTTCGCGACGCATGGTTTCGATCAGTACCGAGAGGTGCAGTTCGCCACGGCCGGAAACCTTGAACTTGTCAGCCGAGTCGCCTTCTTCAACGCGCAGTGCAACGTTGTACAGCAGCTCTTTGTCCAGACGTTCCTTGATGTTACGGGAAGTCACGAACTTGCCTTCTTTACCGCAGAATGGCGAGTCGTTTACCTGGAAGGTCATGGAAACGGTTGGCTCGTCGACGGTCAACGGCTTCATCGCTTCAACGGTGTCCGGGTGGCACAGGGTGTCGGAGATGAACAGCGAGTCCATGCCGCTGATGCAAACGATGTCGCCTGCAGCAGCTTCTTCAACGTCTACACGGTGCAGACCGTGGTGACCCATCAGCTTCAGGATACGACCGTTACGCTTCTTGCCGTCAGCGCCGATAGCCACAACCGGGGAGTTCGGCTTGATGCGACCACGAGCGATACGGCCAACACCGATAACACCCAAGAAGCTGTTGTAGTCCAGTGCGGAGATCTGCATCTGGAACGGACCGTCACGGTCAACAGCCGGCGCCGGTACGTTGTCGACGATCGACTGGTACAACGGGGTCATGTCTTCAGCCATTTCGTTGTGGTCCAGACCGGCAATACCGTTCAGGGCCGAGGCGTACACGACTTTGAAGTCCAGCTGTTCTTCGGTGGCACCCAGGTTGTCGAACAGGTCGAAGATCTGGTCCAGAACCCAGTCCGGACGCGCGCCTGGACGGTCAACCTTGTTGATGCAAACGATCGGACGCAGGCCGGCTTCGAAAGCCTTCTTGGTCACGAAACGGGTTTGCGGCATAGGGCCGTCTTGAGCGTCAACCAGCAGCAGAACGGAGTCGACCATCGACATTACGCGTTCAACTTCGCCGCCGAAGTCGGCGTGGCCCGGGGTGTCCACGATGTTGATGTGGTAGCCGTTCCAGTTGATGGCGGTGTTTTTCGCCAGAATGGTAATACCGCGCTCTTTTTCCTGGTCGTTGGAGTCCATCACGCGCTCGTCGTTGAGCTCGTTGCGCTCCAGAGTGCCGGATTGACGCAGGAGTTTGTCTACCAGGGTGGTTTTACCATGGTCAACGTGAGCAATGATGGCGATGTTGCGTAGATTTTCGATCACTTGTGTATCTCGATCAGAGGATTCGGTGTGCTGACAAGTCTTGGCAGCGATTACAGTAGAGTCAGGCCTTGCCGTTACAGCTTGACGGCAGAGTCGGGGGGCCGGTGACGCAGGCCACAGGCATACAGCCCCGGGCTCTTAGCTCGGTCGATAAACGCGCACATTGGCATGCCCCTCACTGAGCAAATGGTGGGCATGCAGGCGACTCATCACGCCTTTGTCGCAATACAGCAGGTACTGGCGAGTAGGGTCCAGTTCCTTGAAACGAGCGTTCAGCGCATAAAACGGCATCGTTTGTACCTCGATACCAGCGAGTTCCAGCGGGTCATCCTCGGCGGCATCCGGGTGGCGGATGTCGATCACGATCTGACCGGCCAGCGCGTCGCTGACTTCTTCAATCTGAACGTCCTGGCCCAATTCGTCGATCACGCGATCGATCGGCACCAGTTTGGCGTTTTCGAGCGCACGCTCGAGTACCGCCATATCGAATTCTTTCTCTTCATGCTCGACGCGATGGCGCTTGGCTGCGGTCTTCGGATTAACCGAGATGACCCCGCAGTATTCCGGCATGTGCTTGGCGAAATCGGCGGTACCGATCTCGTTGGCCAGGTCGATGATGTCCTGCTTGTGGCTGGCGATGAGCGGACGCAAGACCAGTTTGTCGGTCACGCAGTCGATCACGCTCAGGTTCGGCAGTGTCTGGCTCGAAACCTGGGAGATCGCCTCACCGGTCACCAGCGCTTCAATATGCAGTCGATCGGCAATCTGCGAGGAAGCGCGCAACATCATACGCTTCAATACTACGCCCATATGACTGTTATCGACTTTGCCGAGAATTTCTCCCAGCACTTCCTCGAACGGCACACTGACAAATAACACGCGTTGGGAGCTGCCGTACTTCTTCCAGATGAAATGCGCGACTTCCATGACGCCCAGTTCGTGGGCTCGTCCGCCCAGATTGAAGAAGCAGAAATGGGCCATCAGGCCGCGGCGCATGATCTGGTAGGCCGCCACGGTGGAGTCGAAACCGCCGGACATCAGCACCAGCGTCTGCTCCAGCGCACCCAGCGGATAACCGCCGATGCCGTTGTGCTGGCTGTGGATCACGAACAACCGTTGGTCGCGAACTTCGATGCGGACTTCGATTTCCGGCTTTTTCAGGTCGATCCCGGCGGCACCGCACTGCCGGCGCAACTGGCTGCCGACATATTTTTCGATATCTATGGAGCTAAATGGGTGCTTGCCAGCACGCTTGCAACGCACCGAGAAAATCTTCCCGGCCAGCGCATCGCCGTAGTGCTGCTTGCACTTTGCAACGATGTCGTCGAAATCGCCCAACGGGTATTCGTCGATTTGCAGGAAGTGCGCGATGCCCGGCATGCAGCTCAGGCGCTCGCCCATCTCTTTCAGGGCCTTGGGATCACTGACGCGGGTTTCCAGCTCGAGGTTGTCCCACACGCCGTTCACCACCACAGCCGGGTCCAGATCGCGGAGCACGGCACGGATGTTCTTGGCCAATTGGCGGATGAAACGCATCCGTACCGGGCGGCTCTTGATGGTGATCTCGGGGAAGACTTTTACGATTAATTTCATGGAAACAGCGCGCGCAGGGCCTGCCGAAAAAGGGGGGCGCGGATTATAGCGGAAATTGCTCAAGGTTTAACCAGTTAATGTGCAGAAGGTTTTGCGCGCACCAAAACAGGTCATTTTTCGATTTTAACGCCACATTGTAGGGCGAGATTTTCCGCATTCAGGCGCTTTGCACCTTTATAAGCGTGAATTTTGGGCAAAAAACCCATGGTGGGGCACTGGCATGCAATTTGCTCCCTTGTGAGGCAGGTTGCCTTGGCAGAGTATTCGCGCCGGCATCACAAACATTTAAGGGCATCCACTACCAGCCCTAATCCACCCGGAGGACAGTATGTCGAAGTCGGTTCAACTCATCAAAGATCATGACGTCAAGTGGATTGATCTGCGCTTCACGGACACCAAAGGCACTCAGCACCACGTGACCATGCCGGCTCGCGACGCGCTGGATGACGCTTTCTTCGAAGAAGGCAAAATGTTCGACGGTTCCTCCATCGCTGGCTGGAAAGGCATTGAAGCTTCCGACATGATCCTGATGCCGGATGACAGCACTGCCGTTCTCGACCCGTTCACCGAAGAGCCGACCCTGATCCTGGTCTGCGACGTGATCGAGCCTTCGACCATGCAAGGCTACGACCGCGACCCACGTGCGATCGCCAAGCGTGCCGAGGAATACCTGAAGTCGACCGGTATCGGTGACACCGTATTCGTTGGTCCAGAGCCAGAATTCTTCATCTTCGACGAAGTGAAGTTCAAGTCCGACATCTCCGGTTCGATGTTCAAGATCTTCTCCGAACAAGGTTCGTGGATGTCCGACCAGGACGTGGAAGGCGGCAACAAAGGCCACCGTCCAGGCGTCAAAGGCGGCTACTTCCCGGTTCCTCCGTTCGACCACGACCACGAAATCCGTACCTCCATGTGCAACGCCATGGAAGAAATGGGCCTGGTCATCGAAGTTCACCACCACGAAGTGGCAACTGCCGGCCAGAACGAAATCGGCGTGAAGTTCAACACCCTGGTTGCCAAGGCTGACGAAGTTCAAACCCTGAAGTACTGCGTACACAACGTTGCTGATGCATACGGCCGCACCGCGACCTTCATGCCTAAGCCTCTGTACGGCGACAACGGTTCGGGCATGCACGTCCACCTGTCCATCGCCAAAGATGGCAAGAACACCTTCGCAGGCGAAGGCTATGCCGGCCTGTCCGACACCGCTCTGTACTTCATCGGCGGTATCATCAAGCACGGTAAGGCCCTGAACGGCTTCACCAACCCGTCGACCAACTCCTACAAGCGTCTGGTCCCAGGTTTCGAAGCTCCGGTAATGCTGGCCTACTCGGCTCGCAACCGTTCCGCTTCGATCCGTATTCCTTACGTGTCCAGCCCTCGCGCTCGCCGTATCGAAGCCCGCTTCCCGGATCCAGCAGCCAACCCGTACCTGGGCTTCGCTGCACTGCTGATGGCTGGCCTGGACGGCATCCAGAACAAGATCCACCCTGGCGACGCAGCTGACAAAAACCTGTACGACCTGCCGCCTGAAGAGGCGAAAGAGATCCCACAAGTTTGCGGCAGCCTGAAAGAAGCCCTGGAAGAGCTGGACAAAGGTCGTGCGTTCCTGACCAAAGGCGGCGTGTTCTCCGACGACTTCATCGACGCTTACATCGCTCTGAAAAGCGAAGAAGAAATCAAGGTACGCACCTTCGTACACCCACTGGAATACGAGCTGTACTACAGCTGCTGATCCGGTAGCGCCAGCGCAAGCGGCGTGACAAAAAGAGGCCTCCTTCGGGAGGCCTTTTTTATGATCACAAATCAAAAGATCTTCTGTACCCAAACATGAACAAGCTGGGCCAACCGCCGCCCCTGACCTATGCTGCAACCCAATGCTTTCGTTTGCGGTTGATTTTATGGGTCGTGCTTTTCTCTTCATCCTGGTGCTGATCGCCCTGCCTGCCGCAGCGCAGATCTACAAGTACACGGACGCCGATGGCAACACCGCGTACAGCAATCAACCGCCGGATGGCGTGAAGGCCCAAACGATCGAGCTGCCACCGCTCAACAGCGTGGAGCCGCAAACCCCTCCAGCAGCACCCACGCAACCCAATACCAACGAACAACCCCAGAACGCCTACGAGGTACTGGAACTGACCGGCCTGCCCACCACCGAAGCCCTGCGCGCCAACAACGGCACTTTCACCGTCAACGTGTTGATCAAACCGCGCCTTCAAGGGCCGCATCTGCTCAGACTGGTACTGGACGAACAACCCTATGGCCAGCCGAGTAATGTTCCGATCCTGCAACTGGTGAACATCGACCGCGGCACGCATAGCCTCGCCGTGCAGGTGATCGACGGCGAAACCGTGGTCCAGCAAAGCCCCAGCGTGACCTTTACCGTGCAACGGGTGCACAAGCCTTGAAGTGTTGGCTGCTGATCGCCTGCCTGTTCGCTCTGCCGGCAACGGCGGAGGTTTTTACTTACATAGATACACAGGGCAATCGGGTGTTCACCGATCAACCCAATACCGGCAACGCCAAACGTGTGCCGCTGGCAACCGGCAATCGCATGGCCGCACCAGGTACGTCAGCGGCGATTGCCACAAAGAAGGCCGAGAAAAAACCACTGTTCCACTACGACATGCTGCGCATTCTGGTGCCGGAGCCTGACGCCACCGTGCGCAGCACCGCCGGAGAAATCATCGTCAGCGTCACCAGCGAACCGGGCCTGCAGCGGGGTCATCGCTATCGATTGCTGCTTGATGGCCAACCCACCGCCGACCCTGGACCGAGTCCGGTATTTCCGCTGAGCAACGTCGACCGAGGCACTCATCAACTGTCAGTGGAAATCCTCGACGAACAGGGCCGGACCGTCGAACGCACCGCCAATCAGCCATTCCACATGCAACGCATGTCGCTCGCGCAAAAACGCAAGGTCAAACCCTGCACCCTCGACGACTACGGCCAACGGCCGGAATGCCCGCTCAGCGATAAACCCGCCGAAGAAAAAAATCCGTTCCTGCGGTTCTTCTAACCTCGTTCAGCTTTGCGCACTATATTGGTGCGATTGGTTGCACGGTGCGCCGATTGCATCCCATTTTGGTTCGAAAGTACCCGTGAAAGCTGAAAGAGCGCCACGCAATCGAGCGTCAAACGCCCGTTTCAGGGGTTGAACGCTTCTTTTCGGAGCCTTGGTTTGGTTTTTGCATTTTCCTCGTGTCAGCGCTTTTTTCTTGCGCATGCTCCGCCCTAAAAGAGGTCCCGATGACCATTAGCGACGCACTCCACCGTTTGCTACTCGACAACCTCACCACCGCGACCATCCTGCTCGATGCCGAATTGCGCCTTGAGTACATGAACCCGGCGGCGGAGATGCTCTTGGCCATCAGCGGCCAGCGCAGCCACGGGCAGTTCATCAGCGAGTTGTTCACCGAATCCACCGAGGCGCTGAATTCCTTGCGCCAGGCGGTCCAGCAGGCGCACCCGTTTACCAAGCGCGAAGCGATGCTCACCGCCCTCACCGGCCAGACCCTGACGGTTGATTATGCGGTCACGCCGATCCTCAGCAATGGCGACACGCTGCTGCTGCTCGAAGTCCATCCACGGGATCGCTTGCTGCGGATCACCAAGGAAGAAGCACAGATCTCGAAACAGGAAACCAGCAAGATGCTGGTGCGCGGTCTCGCTCACGAAATCAAGAATCCGCTGGGCGGCATTCGCGGCGCGGCGCAGTTGCTGGCCCGTGAGCTGCCGGAAGAAAGCCTGCGCGATTACACCAATGTGATCATTGAGGAGGCCGACCGCCTGCGCAATCTGGTCGACCGCATGCTCGGCTCCAACAAGCTGCCGTCGCTGGCCATGTGCAACGTCCATGAAGTGCTGGAGCGTGTTTGCCACTTGGTCGAAGCGGAAAGCCAGGGTTGCATCACTTTGGTGCGCGACTACGACCCAAGCATTCCCGACGTCCTGATCGATCGCGAACAAATGATCCAGGCCGTCCTGAACATCGTGCGCAACGCGATGCAGGCCATCAGCAGCCAGAACGAGCTGCGCCTGGGCCGCATCAGCCTGCGCACCCGCGCCATGCGCCAGTTCACCATCGGCCACGTGCGCCATCGCTTGGTGACCAAGATCGAAATCATCGACAACGGTCCGGGCATTCCTGCGGAACTCCAGGAAACCATTTTCTTTCCCATGGTCAGCGGTCGTCCGGACGGTACCGGGCTGGGCCTGGCCATTACCCAGAACATCATCAGCCAGCACCAGGGCCTGATCGAGTGTGACAGCCACCCCGGCCACACCACGTTCTCGATCTTTCTGCCACTGGAACAAGGAGCCACATCGACATGAGCCGTAGTGAAACCGTGTGGATCGTCGATGACGACCGTTCTATCCGTTGGGTCCTGGAAAAAGCCTTGCAACAGGAAGGCATGACCACGCAAAGCTTCGACAGCGCCGATGGCGTGATGAGCCGCCTGGCGCGCCAGCAGCCGGACGTGATCATCTCCGACATCCGCATGCCCGGTGCCAGCGGCCTTGACCTTCTGGCGCGGATTCGCGAACAGCACCCACGGCTGCCAGTGATCATCATGACGGCGCACTCCGATCTGGACAGCGCTGTCGCGTCCTATCAGGGCGGCGCTTTCGAGTACCTGCCCAAGCCATTCGATGTCGACGAAGCCGTCTCCCTGGTCAAACGCGCCAACCAGCACGCCCAGGAACAACAAGGCCTGGAAGTCGCCCCGACCCTGACCCGTACCCCGGAAATCATCGGTGAAGCACCGGCGATGCAGGAAGTGTTTCGCGCCATTGGCCGCTTGAGTCACTCCAACATCACCGTGCTGATCAACGGCGAATCGGGTACCGGTAAAGAACTGGTTGCCCACGCCCTGCACCGCCACAGCCCTCGCGCGGCTTCGCCGTTCATTGCGCTGAACATGGCAGCGATCCCGAAAGACCTGATGGAGTCCGAACTGTTCGGCCACGAAAAAGGCGCGTTCACTGGCGCGGCCAACCTGCGTCGCGGGCGTTTCGAACAGGCCGATGGTGGCACGTTGTTCCTCGATGAAATTGGCGACATGCCGGCTGACACCCAGACTCGCTTGCTGCGAGTCCTGGCCGATGGCGAGTTTTACCGCGTTGGCGGTCATGTCCCGGTGAAGGTTGATGTGCGAATCATCGCCGCGACCCACCAGAATCTGGAAACCCTGGTGCATGCCGGGAAATTCCGTGAGGACTTGTTCCACCGCCTCAACGTGATCCGTATCCACATCCCGCGCCTGTCGGATCGTCGCGAAGACATCCCGACCCTGGCCAAGCACTTCCTCAGCCGCGCGGCACAAGAGTTGGCCGTAGAGCCGAAGCTGCTGAAAAGCGAAACCGAGGAATACCTGAAAAACCTGCCTTGGCCGGGCAACGTGCGTCAGCTGGAGAACACCTGCCGCTGGATCACGGTGATGGCTTCGGGTCGAGAAGTGCATATCGGCGACCTGCCACCTGAGCTGCTGAGTCTGCCGCAGGATTCGGCGCCGGTGACCAACTGGGAGCAAGCGCTGCGTCAGTGGGCCGACCAGGCACTCGCTCGCGGTCAGTCGAGCCTGCTGGACAGCGCCGTGCCGACTTTCGAGCGGATCATGATCGAAACCGCGCTCAAGCACACCGCCGGTCGCCGCCGCGATGCCGCCGTGTTGCTGGGCTGGGGGCGTAACACCCTGACTCGCAAGATCAAGGAATTGGGGATGAAGGTTGATGGTGGAGATGATGATGAGGGCGATGAGGGCTAAACCCGGCTTTCGAATTTAGTCGTTAGCGAAAAGATCGCAGCCTTCGGCAGCTCCTACA
>NZ_JBSVXD010000167.1:0-12516 GCF_054070755.1 Pseudomonas sp. SDO5591_S426
CTTTTGATCTTGAAAAATCAACGTCAAAAGATCGCAGCCTTCGGCAGCTCCTACGCAGGGTGGGCAGCCCAAACGCACAGGCATATTCATATGCTCTTTCGATCTAGTTGGTGTCCTGATTAGAAGAGGTCGCTGTGCTAGGATTCCCCGCTCGAACACGGCCCGCTGGCCGTTCATAAGAAAGATTTCGTGAGTAGCCATGGTCGACAAACTGACGCATCTGAAACAGCTGGAGGCGGAAAGCATCCACATCATCCGCGAGGTGGCAGCCGAGTTCGACAACCCGGTGATGCTGTACTCGATCGGTAAAGACTCCGCCGTGATGCTGCACCTGGCTCGCAAGGCATTCTTCCCTGGCAAGCTGCCGTTTCCCGTGATGCACGTCGACACGCGCTGGAAATTCCAGGAGATGTACAGCTTCCGCGACAAGATGGTCGCCGAGCTGGGCCTCGACCTGATCACCCACGTCAACCCCGACGGCGTGGCGCAGAACATCAACCCGTTCACCCACGGCAGCGCCAAGCACACCGACATCATGAAGACCGAAGGCCTGAAACAGGCTCTCGATAAATATGGTTTCGATGCAGCCTTCGGTGGTGCCCGCCGCGATGAAGAGAAATCCCGTGCCAAAGAGCGCGTGTACTCGTTCCGCGACAGCAAGCACCGCTGGGACCCGAAAAACCAGCGCCCAGAGTTGTGGAACGTCTACAACGGCAAGGTCAACAAGGGCGAGTCGATCCGCGTATTCCCTTTGTCGAACTGGACCGAACTGGACATCTGGCAGTACATCTATCTGGAAGGCATCCCGATCGTTCCGTTGTACTTCGCTGCCGAGCGCGAAGTCATCGAGAAGAACGGCACGCTGATCATGATCGACGACGAGCGCATCCTCGAACACCTGAGCGATGAAGACAAAGCCCGCATCGTCAAAAAGAAAGTGCGTTTCCGTACCCTTGGCTGCTACCCGTTGACGGGCGCGGTGGAGTCCGAGGCCGAAAGCCTCACGGACATCATTCAGGAAATGCTCCTGACGCGAACTTCCGAGCGCCAGGGCCGTGTCATCGACCACGATGGCGCAGGCTCGATGGAAGATAAAAAACGTCAAGGTTATTTCTAAGGGGCTGTCATGTCGCATCAATCTGATTTGATCAGCGAGGACATCCTCGCCTACCTGGGCCAGCACGAACGTAAAGAACTGCTGCGCTTTTTGACCTGCGGTAACGTCGACGACGGCAAGAGCACCCTGATCGGGCGCCTGCTGCACGACTCCAAGATGATCTACGAAGATCACCTGGAAGCGATTACCCGCGACTCGAAAAAAGTCGGCACCACCGGCGAAGACATCGACCTGGCATTGCTGGTCGACGGCCTGCAGGCCGAGCGTGAGCAGGGCATCACCATCGATGTCGCGTACCGCTACTTCTCCACCGCCAAGCGCAAATTCATCATCGCCGACACCCCCGGCCATGAGCAGTACACCCGCAACATGGCCACCGGTGCGTCCACCTGTGACCTGGCGATCATCCTGGTCGACGCCCGTTACGGCGTGCAGACCCAGACCCGCCGCCACAGCTTCATCGCCTCGTTGCTGGGCATCAAGCACATCGTCGTCGCCATCAACAAGATGGACCTCAAGGACTTCGACCAGGGCGTGTTCGAGTCGATCAAGGCCGACTACCTGAAGTTCGCCGAAGGCTTGAAGCTGAAGCCAACCAGCATGCACTTCGTGCCGATGTCGGCGCTGAAGGGCGACAACGTGGTGAACAAGTCCGAGCGCTCGCCGTGGTACACCGGCCAGTCGCTGATGGAAATCCTCGAGACCGTGGAAGTGGCGGGCGACCGCAACTTCACCGATCTGCGTTTCCCGGTGCAGTACGTCAACCGTCCGAACCTTAACTTCCGTGGTTTCGCCGGCACTTTGGCCAGCGGCATCGTCAAGAAAGGCGACGAGGTTGTGGTGTTGCCGTCGGGCAAGAGCAGCCGTGTGAAATCCATCGTCACCTTCGAAGGTGAGCTGGAACACGCCGGTCCTGGTCAAGCAGTCACGCTGACCATGGAAGACGAGATCGACATCTCCCGTGGCGACCTGTTGGTGCATGCCGACAACGTGCCGCCGGTGACCGACAGCTTCGAAGCCATGCTGGTGTGGATGGCTGAAGAGCCAATGCTGCCGGGCAAGAAATACGACTTCAAACGCGCCACCAGTTACGTGCCGGGCTCCATCGCCAGCATCGTCAACAAGGTCGACGTCAACACCCTTGAAGAAGGCCCGGCCAGCGCGTTGCAACTGAACGAAATCGGCAAGGTCAAGATCGCGCTCGATGCGCCGATTGCCCTCGACGGTTACGACAGCAACCGCACCACCGGCGCCTTCATCATCATCGACCGTTTGACCAACGGCACCGTTGGCGCGGGCATGATCGTGGCCCAGCCGTTGGCGCATGGCACCAGCACCCATCACGGTAAACTGGCTCACGTTGCCACCGAAGAACGCGCCCAGCGCTTCGGTCAGCAACCGGCCACCGTGTTGTTCAGCGGCTTGTCGGGCGCTGGCAAAAGTACTCTGGCCTACGCCGTTGAACGCAAGCTGTTCGACCTGGGCCGTGCAGTGTTTGTACTCGATGGCCAGAACCTGCGTCATGACCTGAACAAAGGTCTGCCACAGGATCGCGCCGGGCGTACCGAGAACTGGCGTCGTGCGGCTCACGTTGCGCGTCAGTTCAACGAAGCCGGTCTGCTGACCCTCGCTGCATTCGTTGCGCCGAGTGCCGAAGGTCGTGAACAGGCACGAGAGCTGATTGGCAAGGAACGTCTGCTGACGGTCTACGTCCAGGCCTCGCCGACTGTGTGCGCCGAGCGTGACCCGCAAGGCCTGTACGCGGCAGCCGGGGACAACATCCCGGGCGAGTCCTTCCCGTACGACGTGCCGCTGGATGCCGATCTGGTTGTCGACACCCAGTCCGTGACGCTGGAAGAAGGCGTCAAGCAAGTGCTGGATCTGCTGCGCAAGCGTGGCGCGATCTAAGCGTTAGCCGGAAATGAAAAACCCGCAGACAAGTGATTGTCTGCGGGTTTTTTGTTGCCTCTGGATTGCTATCGCTGGCAAGCCAGCTCCCACAGGTTTCTCGGTCGTACACAATATTTGTGTTCACTGCACCTCACTGTGGGAGCTGGCTTGCCAGCGATGAGGCCATAACAGTCACCTCAATACTTGGCTGGATACTCGCGATGCATCTGCCCCAGCAACGCATCCTTGTCCTGCCACAACTGGTTGATCCAGCCCTGAAACTGCAGTCGGTACTCACCGTCCTGGTCGTAGTTCTTGCCAATGAACTGCGGCGGAATCTTCAGCTCTTCAAAGTGCACCACCACGTCCGCAATATTCCCGCACAGCAAGTCCCAGAATCCTGGACGCCCGGCAGGGTAGTGGATGGTCACGTTGACCAGGGACTCAAGCTGCTCGCCCATTGCATCGAGAACGAAAGCAATGCCGCCCGCCTTGGGCTTGAGCAGATACTTGAACGGTGATTGCTGTTGCTTGTGCTTGCCCTCAGTGAAGCGCGTGCCTTCGACGAAGTTGAAAATGCCCACCGGGTTGTTGCGAAACTTCGCGCAGGTCTTGCGGGTGGTTTCCAGGTCTTTGCCTTTCTTCTCCGGATGCTTCTCCAGATACGCCTTCGAATAGCGCTTCATGAACGGAAAGCCCAGCGCCCACCACGCCAGTCCAATCACCGGAACCCAGATCAGCTCCTGTTTGAGAAAGAACTTCAGCGGCTGGATGCGCCGGTTGAGCACGTATTGCAGCACCAGAATGTCGACCCAGCTCTGGTGGTTGCTGGTGATCAGGTACGAGTGCTGGTAGTCGAGCCCTTGCAGGCCGCTGATGTGCCAGCGTGTGCGGCGCACCAGGTTCATCCAGCCTTTGTTGATACTGATCCAGGCTTCGTGCGTATGGCTCATCAACCAGCCCGCAATGCGCTGGGTAAAGGCGAACGGCAGTACCTTGACGAGCGCGACGCAGAACAGAAACGAGCAGAGCAAAATCGTGTTCAGGGCCAACAGCAGCGAGGCAATCACGCCTCGTAGCGGTGCAGGTAGAAAATCCAGCATTTAAACATCCATAGGTCGGTTGGCTGCCTGGATCGCGGTCAACGCGATGGTGTAGACGATGTCGTCGACTTGCGCGCCGCGCGGCAGATCGTTCACCGGTTTGCGCAGGCCTTGCAGCATCGGCCCGAGGCTGACGCAGTCTGCGCTGCGCTGCACGGCTTTGTGGGTGGTGTTGCCAGTGTTGAGGTCGGGGAACACGAACACCGTGGCGCGACCGGCCACCTGACTGTTCGGCGCCAATTGCCGGGCCACGGCTTCGTTGGCGGCGGCGTCGTATTGCAGCGGGCCGTCGATCAGCAGTGAGTGCTGTTGTTCATGAGCGAGCAACGTCGCTTCGCGGACCTTCTCGACTTCTTCGCCACTGGCCGACTCACCGCTGGAGTAGCTGATCATCGCCACTCGCGGGGTTATGCCGAACGCCGCTGCCGAGTCGGCACTTTGCAGGGCGATTTCGGCCAGTTCACTGGCGCTCGGGTGTGGGTTCATCACGCAATCGCCGTAGACCAGCACTTCTTCTGGAAACAGCATGAAGAACACCGACGAAACCAAGGTGCAGCCCGGAGCGGTCTTGATCAGTTGCAGGGCCGGGCGAATGGTGTTGGCGGTGGAGTGAATCACGCCCGACACCAGTCCATCGACTTCATCCAGCGCCAGCATCATGGTGCCGATCACCACGGTGTCTTCCAGTTGCTGCTCGGCCATCGGCGCGTTGAGACTTTTGCTTTTGCGCAGCGAAACCATCGGCTCGACGTAGCGTTCGCGGATCAGGTCCGGATCCAGAATTTCCAGCCCCGGTGGCAACTCGATCCCTTGGGCGCGGGCAACGGCCTGCACGTCTTCGGGTTTGGCCAGCAACACACAACGGGCAATGCCTCGGGCCTGGCAGATTGCGGCCGCTTGAACGGTCAGTGGCTCGCTGCCTTCGGGCAGGACGATGCGCTTGTTGGCGTTCTGCGCGCGCTGGATCAGTTGATAGCGGAACACCGCTGGCGACAGGCGCATTTCCCGTGGCGTGCCGCAACGCTGGTGCAGCCACTTGGCATCGAGATGACTGGCGACGAAATCAGTGATGATCTCGGCACGTTCGCGGTCGTCGATCGGGATTTCCTTGTTCAGCCCGTTCAACTGGTTGGCGGTGTCGTAAGAACCGGTACTCACCGACAACACCGGCAAGCCTGCCTGCAACGCGCCCCGGCACAAATCCATGATGCGCGGGTCGGGCAGAGTGTCGCTGGTCAGCAGCAGGCCGGCCAGCGGTACGCCGTTCATGGCTGCCAGGCTGACGGCGAGGATGATGTCGTCGCGATCGCCGGGGGTCACCACCAGCACGCCGGGCTTGAGCAGCTCCACGGTGTTGCGCATGGTGCGCGCGCAGATGATGATTTTGGTCATGCGCCGGGTTTCATAATCGCCAGCGTTGAGCACCTGCGCGCCCATCAGATCGGCGACGTCGCGGGTGCGCGGGGCGTTCAGTTCCGGTTGGAACGGAATGCAACCCAACAGGCGGAAATCGCCGCTGCGCAACAGCGGTGAATGCTCCTTCAGGCGCGAGGCGAAGGCTTCCATGCTTTCGTCGGTCTTGACCTTGTTGAGGATTACGCCGAGGACCTTCGGGTCTTTCGGGCCGCCAAACAATTGCGCCTGCAACTCCACGCGACCGGAGAGCTCGGTCAGCACTTCGTTTTCCGGCGCCGAGACCAGAATCACCTCGGCATCGAGGCTCTTGGCCAGGTGCAGGTTGACCCGCGCGGCGTAACTGGCGCTGCGCGTCGGCACCATGCCTTCGACGATCAACACGTCCTTGCCGATGGCTGCCTGCTGATAAAGCGTGATGATTTCTTCGAGCAACTCGTCCAGCTGACCGTCGCCAAGCATGCGCTCGACATGGGCCAGGCCCAGCGGCTGCGGCGGTTTCAGGCCGTGGGTGCGGGCCACCAGTTCGGTGGAGCGCTCAGGCCCGGTGTCACCCGGATGCGGTTGGGCGATCGGTTTGAAAAAGCCGACCTTGAGGCCGGCGCGCTCAAGCGTACGCACCAGCCCGAGGCTGATGGAGGTCAGACCCACGCCAAAATCAGTGGGTGCGATAAAAAAAGTTTGCATGCGGATTCTCTAAAGGAGCATTGCAAAGGTGAACGCCTATAGCTGGCGATCTACCGAAATTCAGTCGCCAAGGTTATCGCTAACCGAGCCTTGTGCGCACCAACCGCAAGCAAAGGGCTGGCCTATTTTTTCAAGACGTTGCGCAGGGTCCATGACCCAGGCCCGCGATTGCCACGGTGGCAGGTGTCGCAGGTGTTGGGTGTGGCCGCAGGAAAGTTCGGCCACCCAGTGGCCGTCCTCGTCCTGATGGAAGCCTGTGATCGTCGCAACCCGTTTGTCCGGGTTGTGTTCGCTTTCGGACGATTGCTTCGCTAAACTTGGCCTTTCTATATTCTTATGCAAAAGGTCTCGCCCCATGCTGATCGCCGCCAATAAGGCTGTCTCCATCGACTATACCCTGACCAACGACGCTGGTGAGGTCATCGACAGCTCCGCCGGCGGCGCGCCGCTGGTCTACCTGCAAGGCGCAGGTAACATCATCCCGGGTCTGGAAAAGGCTCTGGAAGGCAAAGCAGTCGGCGACGAGCTGACCGTAGCCGTTGAACCTGAAGACGCTTACGGCGAATACGCTGCCGAACTGGTCAGCACCCTGAGCCGCAGCATGTTCGAAGGCGTCGACGAACTGGAAGTGGGCATGCAGTTCCACGCTTCCGCTCCGGACGGCCAGATGCAGATCGTGACCATCCGCGATCTGGACGGCGACGACGTCACCGTCGACGGCAACCACCCGTTGGCTGGTCAGCGCCTGAACTTCCAGGTCAAGATCATCAACATCCGTGATGCCAGCCAGGAAGAAATCGCTCATGGTCACGTCCATGGCGAAGGTGGCCATCACCACTGATTTTCTGCGCTAAGCTTTCGAGAACTGGAGAGGCGCCCCGAGGGCGCCTTTTTAGTCTGCGGCTGTCCCAGGTGACACCGCCAAGTGGCTGTTTCGAGAAGAACACGGGAATCTGGAGTACGTCATGAGTGCTTTTCACGACCTTAATTTGACAGCCCTGGATGGTCAGGCGCTACCTTTGGCGCCTTTCAAGGGGCACGTCGTGCTGGTGGTCAACGTTGCCTCCAAATGTGGCCTGACCCCACAGTACGCGGCGCTGGAAAACCTCTACCAGCAATACAAGGGCAAGGGTTTCAGTGTGCTTGGCCTGCCGTGCAACCAGTTTGCCGGGCAGGAACCGGGTTCCGAGCAAGAGATCCAGGAGTTTTGCAGCCTCAACTATGGCGTGACTTTTCCGTTGTCCAGCAAGCTGGAAGTCAACGGTCATGAGCGTCATCAGCTGTACAAGCTGCTGGCCGGCGAGGGCGCCGAATTCCCCGGCGACATTACCTGGAACTTCGAGAAGTTCCTGCTGGGTAAGGACGGGCGAGTGCTGGCGCGGTTTTCCCCGCGTACACCACCGGATGATCCGGCCGTGGTTCAGGCGATTGAAAAAGCCCTGAGCTGATACCTCCCCTGTAGGAGCGAGCTCGCTCGCGATGGTCGTTAACGATAACGCTGCCAGCCTGACACCCCGCGGCGTTCTCAGGTTCATCGCGAGCAAGCTCGCTCCTACAGTGCTCCCTCCTTCTGACCCTTAATCACGCTGATCAATAATGCTGTTCAAGGCGTTGGACTCTCCATATTATCGCCGTCATAAAGTCATTCTTCCGTGGAGCGTCCAAATGCCCGTCAAAGCCCTGTTCAAACCGTTCCACCTCGGCACCCTCGAACTGCCGACCCGTGTCGTCATGGCGCCGATGACCCGCTCGTTCTCGCCCGGTGGCGTACCGAATTCCAAAGTGATCGAGTACTACCGTCGTCGCGCTGCGGCTGGCGTTGGCCTGATCATCACCGAAGGCACCACCGTCGGTCACAAGGCTTCCAACGGCTACCCGAATGTTCCGCATTTCTACGGTGAAGCGGCATTGGCCGGCTGGAAGAAAGTCGTTGATGCAGTGCACGCCGAAGGCGGCAAGATCGTTCCGCAGCTATGGCATGTGGGCAGCGTGCGCCGCATCGGCACCGAGCCCGACGCCAGTGTGCCGGGTTACGGTCCGTCGGAAAAAATCAAGGACGGTCAGGTCGTAGTCCACGGCATGACCCAGCAAGACATTCAGGACGTGATCGCTGCGTTCGCCCAAGCCGCCAAGGATGCCCAGAGCATCGGTATGGACGGCGTGGAAATCCACGGTGCCCACGGCTACCTGATCGACCAGTTCTTCTGGGAAGGCAGCAACCAGCGTACCGATGAATACGGCGGCAGCCTGGCTAACCGCTCGCGTTTCGCCATCGAGCTGATTCAGGCGGTGCGTGCAGCGGTCGGTGAAGGTTTCCCGATTATCTTCCGTTTCTCGCAGTGGAAGCAGCAGGATTACACCGCGCGTCTGGTGCAAACTTCGGAAGCGTTGGGCGAGTTCCTCCAACCGTTGTCTGACGCTGGCGTGGATATTTTCCACTGCTCGACGCGCCGTTTCTGGGAGCCGGAGTTCGACGGTTCCGAGCTGAACCTGGCGGGCTGGACCCGCAAACTCACCGGCAAGCCGACCATCACCGTGGGCAGCGTCGGCCTGGATGGCGAGTTCCTGCAGTTCATGGTCAACACCGACAAGGTCGCGCAACCGGCCAGCCTGGAAAAACTGCTGGAGCGTTTGAACAACGATGAGTTCGACCTGGTCGCGGTCGGTCGCGCGCTGCTGGTAGACCCGGACTGGGCGCAGAAGGTGCGTGACGGTCGTGAGGAAGACATCCTGCCGTTCAGTCGTGAGGCATTGATGACGCTGGTTTAAGCGGCGTTCGTGCCGGCCTCATCGCGGGCAAGCCTTGCTCCTACAGATCCACGTCGTGTCGATGTATTGTGATCGACATTAATCCTGTAGGAGCAAGGCTTGCCCGCGATGCTTTTCAAGGCAACAACGCTGCATCAGGTACGGCCAATCCCTGCACACAAGCCCCCCGCAACTGCCCCTCGAACTGCTCGATTATCGCCGCCCAACCCTGCCGACTGGCATGCTGGCGCGCATTGAGCCGCACACAGCGCAAGGTTTCGCGCTCTTCCAGCAACCACGCCGCCGCATCGCAGAACGCCTCTTCGTCCCCCGGCATCGCCAACACCCCGTTGTAGCCATGGCGGATATGCTGCGCCGCCGCAGCCTGATCGTAAGCCACCACGCCCAACCCTGAGGCCAGCGCCTCCAGCACCACATTGCCGAAGGTTTCAGTCAGGCTGGGAAACAGAAACACATCCCCCGACGCATAGTGACTGGCCAAGGCTTCGCCGCGTTGGGCGCCGCAGAAGATCGCTTCGGGCATTTCGCTTTCCATCAGCAGGCGTTGCGGGCCATCGCCCACCACGATCAGCTTCAGATTGCGTTGTGGATAAGTCGCCTTGAGGGTGTTGAAGCAGCGCTTGAGCAAGCCCAGGTTTTTCTCCTGCGCCAAACGTCCTACATGGATGACGGCAATATCGTTCTCGCCCAGTCCCCATTGCTCGCGCAGCGCATTCAAGCGTTTGGCCGGGTGAAACAACTGGCTGTCGACGCCGCGAGACAGCAAAGCCAGGCGTTCGAAATGCCGGCGTTCCAGTTCCATGCGCTGGCTGACACTCGGCACCAGCGTGAGGTTCGAACGATTGTGGAACCAGCGCAGATAGTGGGTCAGCAGCCGCGTCAGCAAACCGAGGCCGTACTGGCTGGAATACTGCTGGAAATTGGTGTGAAAGCCGCTGACCACCGAAATGCCCAAACGCCGCGCCGCACGCAATGCCGATAAACCCAGTGGCCCTTCGGTGGCGATATACAGCACGTCCGGGCGCTGACGCTTCCAGCGTCGCAGCAATTTGTGCATCGACGACTGTCCCCATTGCAGACCGGGGTAACCCGGCAGCGGCCAGCCTCGGCACAGCAACAACTCATCGTCACTGCCTGCGGATTGATCGCAGCCCTGGCGCGGTCGCACCAATTCCACCTGATGCCCGCGCGCGCGCAAACCGTCGCACAAGCGACCAAGGGTATTGGCCACGCCGTTGATTTCGGGAGGAAAGGTTTCGGTGATCAGGGTGATATGCAGAGCTGTCGTCATGACCTCAGTGTCGGCTGAGGCCATGTCGACGTTGTGACGGGCAGATGATGGATTTGTTACCGACTCAGCGCTGCACCACCAGGTTTTCGGCACCACGTTCACGCACCCAGAACAGGGTCGCTCCGGCCACGGCCGCCGGCATCATCAGGATGTTGACCACCGGAATCAGCAGCACCAGATACACGCTGCCGCCAAAACCCATGCTCTGCCAGCGCTTCTGCCGCAGCCAGGCGAGCATCTCGTTCCAGCCCAGTTTGTGGTTGTCCGCCGGGTAGTCGATGTACTGGATCGCCATCATCCATACCCCGAACAGCAGCCACAGTGGCGCGGCGATGATGTTCACTACCGGGATGAACGACAGGATGAACAAGCCGATTGCCCGGGGCAGGAAGTAGCCGAGCTTGCGCATTTCCCGGGCCAGGGTGCGCGGGATCATCGCGACCAGTTCGCCCCAGCTGAAGGCCGGGAAGTCGTCGGTGCCGCGCACCACCACTTCGACTTTCTCAGCGAGGAAGCCATTGAACGGCGCGGCAATGATGTTGGCGAGCATGGTGAAGGTGAAGAACACCATGAATATCACCAGCACCACGAACAGCGGCCACAGGATATAGCTGAGAAAACTCAGCCACTCGGGCAGGGACGGCATCAGCGTATCGACCCACAGGCTGAACTGATGGCCGGCCAGATAGATCAATCCGACGAACAGCACCAGGTTGATCGCCAGTGGCAACAATACGAACAAACGCAGGCTTGGGCTGAGGACCAGTTTGAGGCCTTCGCGCAGGTATTGCGGGCCGGACAGAACGGGGGCGGGCATAACGTGCTCCGAGCAGAGGGTAAACGCGCCGACCTTACCGGCTTTGCCTGACCGGCGAAAGCGCGGCAGCGGTATCGACATTCACTGTAACAAAGGCGTCCTGAAAATCACGCTGACGGGATAGAGACCACCTATGAGCTGGATTGTTAAACCGTATTTCCTTAATCTTCGCCCCCTCGATACGCTGCACCCAATCTTTTTACAGGACGGTCGTGTTCAAGCCTTCCCCAAGTGCTTTCAACCGTTCTTTTTTATTCCCGCCGGTGATCCGGCGTTCCGCGCCAGGTGTTCCGGGCCGGTCAACAGGAGCAGGTCATGTCTGAAGTCCGTCATTCGCGAGTGATTATTCTCGGTTCCGGCCCTGCCGGTTACAGCGCTGCGGTATACGCCGCCCGTGCCAACCTCAAGCCACTGCTGATCACCGGCATGCAGGCCGGCGGTCAACTGACCACCACCACAGAAGTCGACAACTGGCCGGGCGACGTCCACGGCCTGACCGGCCCGGCGCTGATGGAGCGGATGCGCGAGCACGCCGAGCGTTTTGAAACCGAGATCGTTTTCGATCACATCAATGCCGTGGACTTCGCTGCCAAGCCGTACACCCTGATCGGGGACAGCGCGACCTACACCTGCGACGCCTTGATCATCGCCACCGGTGCCAGCGCTCGTTACCTGGGCTTGCCGTCGGAAGAAGCGTTCATGGGCAAAGGCGTTTCGGCCTGCGCAACGTGCGACGGTTTCTTCTATCGCAACAAGCCAGTGGCTGTGGTCGGTGGCGGCAACACCGCGGTTGAAGAAGCCCTGTACCTGGCCAACATCGCCAGCACCGTAACGCTGATCCACCGTCGCGAAACGTTCCGCGCCGAGAAGATCCTGATCGACAAGCTCAACGCTCGCGTGGCCGAAGGCAAGATCATCCTGAAGCTGAACGCGACCCTGGACGAAGTCCTGGGCGACAACATGGGCGTGACCGGTGCCCGCTTGAAGAACAACGACGGCAGCTTCGACGAAGTGAAAGTCGACGGCGTGTTCATCGCCATCGGCCACACTCCGAACACTTCGCTGTTCGAAGGCCAGTTGACCCTGAAAGACGGCTACCTGGTTGTGCACGGCGGCCGTGACGGCAACGCCACCGCCACCAACCTCGAAGGCATCTTCGCTGCCGGCGACGTGGCTGACCACGTGTACCGTCAAGCCATCACCTCGGCTGGCGCCGGTTGCATGGCGGCACTGGATGCCGAGCGTTACCTCGACAATCTGCAGAACGCTTGATTCTGTTTTCGTCGAAATGAAAAAACCGGCTTCGGCCGGTTTTTTTGTGCCTATGAAAATATGATCTCCATCGTGTAGGAGCTGCCGAAGTCTTCGGTCCTGTTGTTTTGCTCGTGAAGATCAAGACCAAAAGGTCGCATCCTTCGGCAGCTCCTAC